>CANEXR010000001.1 GCA_947443815.1 Flavobacteriaceae bacterium
GGAAAGCATCTCGAAAATAAAGGCGTCTGTCTTCCGTGATTGTAGGTAAGATACCATTGATTTTATTAGCGTATTTTGCTTTGGCTGCAATAACATCGATAGTGCTTAAGAAATCCTGATATTGAATTAATAAAGGCAAAAATGGGCGAATAGCATTCGATAATTGTTTTAAAATACGGGTAATTTCTTCTTTCTCTTCATATTCTAAATTGCTTAATTCCCTAGAATATTTTAAAGTTGCTTCAGGTTCAATATAAGCGATACTTCCCGTTTTTGAACTGCCTAAAATAGATCCTTTTACCTTGCGGCGGTACATGGCTAAAACCGCTAAAACTCTTCTGTTTTGTACAAAACTTTCTTTTATATCATCTAAATAACCGAGAGAATTGTATTGGGTTAAAGCCACTCCAAAACTTTGGTTGACTTTGCCCCGAACTGTATTCATATTGCGTCGAATATTCAATAAATCTGGGGAAGCATTGTCCTTTATTTCGCCATACTTGTCTACAATTTCATCTACCATTGTAATGATATCTTTTGTAAACTCAACCTCTGATGCACTAGCATTTAGGTTTGGATAATAATCATCAAATTTTTTAAAATACTGTAATAAAAAATTAACAGTGGAAGAAAGTGTTGCTATTTTTCTAAAACTTCCCACTTCAAGAAAACTATCTTCTATTGCCAGAAATCTTATTTCATGGGTAATGGCATCAAAACCATGGTTTGGGATTGCATTGTTATTTTGAAAAGACGAAACATATTCTGATGTTTGCATCAATGCTTTCATCAAGGACTCTTTGTCTTTAAACGGAGTAATTTCTAGTGCTTTTTGTTTTCCAATATCAGTATTACAAATTGCCGAAATCGTTTCTAAAACGGTTGGGAATTGCAAATCTTGTAATGTTTTTTCGGTAATAGATATCATTTTTTAATCTAAGTTGTAAGTTTCAAAGTTACAAAGTTTAAAAGTGAAATGCGATACTTTTTTTTGTGTACTTTGAGAAAAACTTTGCGAACTTTGCAATAAAATAATTGGTATGCAAATTAACCTTCATTCCGAATGGCATTCTTTTTTATCAGACGAAATTCAGAAACCCTATTTTCTGGATATTATTAAGTTTGTTGAACAAGAGTATACTAACAATATATGTTATCCTCCAAAAGAATTAATTTTTGCAGCTTTCAACAGTTGCAATTTTAGTGATATTAAAGTGGTTATCATTGGGCAAGATCCCTATCATGGAAAAGGGGAAGCCAATGGATTGTGTTTTTCTGTAAATCAAGGTGTGCGGATTCCACCATCCCTACGAAATATTTATAGGGAAATGGTTGCGGATTTAGAAACGCTTTTCTTTCCTACTTCTGGAAATTTGGAATCTTGGGCAAAGCAGGGTGTTTTACTCTTAAATGCTTCGTTAACGGTGCGAGAAGACAGTCCAAACAGTCATAAACATTTAAAATGGAATCTTTTTACGGATGCTGTTATTCAAAAAATCTCTGACGAGAAAGAACATGTTGTATTTTTACTTTGGGGTAGTTTTGCTCACAAGAAAGGTCTGAAAATTGATCGCAATAAACATCTAGTTTTAGAAACGGGTCATCCATCACCAATGAGCGCCAATCAAGGAAAATGGTTTGGAAACAAGCATTTCAGCAAAACAAATACGTATTTAAAAAATAACAATTTGCAACCTATAACTTGGGCGGAATAGATAAATCAAACAGTTTAAGTTATTTTTTTTCAATATCCTGCAATACGGCTTTGTCAGAATAATTAATAACTTTAAGTATTATTTTCTGATTTTTGATTGTTTTTCCTTCGATAACGTAGAGCTTTCCTTTTTGAAATTCAACGTTACTTTGGTCAAAATCGACATCACCAAATTTCAAGGTGTTTTTTATATCTGTAGTATCTATCCAACTTTCGGATAAAATTTTAGATGCTTTTTCAGAATAACCAAAAGGTTTATTTCTCAAATCATTCAATACTCTGGCATTTGGAAAATAATTACAACGGGTATCTTTTCCACTAAAAACCATGGCTACAAAAAACATTCCCATAATCAAACCAATAAAATAATAAGCAAAACGATGTATAAACTTCATGAAGTAATTTTTTTGGCAAAGGTAAATGAAAGTTTATTTAAAAAACAATTAAATTAATGTCGCTAACAGGTAAATCAAACCATTCTCCAATAGCTTTATTAGTAAGGATTCCATGATACATATACACCCCGTTTTTTAATCCTTTGTCACAACGAATAGCACTTTCAATACCGCCATCTTCGGCAATTTGCATTAAATAAGGCGTAATAATATTGCTAATAGATAATGAGGCCGTTTTAGAATAACGAGAAGGAATATTTGGAACACAATAATGCAATACATTACTTTTTATAAACGTAGGTCTTTCATGGGTAGTGACTTCAGAAGTTTCAAAACAACCTCCTGTATCAATACTTACATCTACAATAACAGCCCCTTTTTTCATGTGTTCGACCATAGTTTCAGTAACCACTACAGGGCAGCGCTCTTTTCCTCGCATTGCACCAATAGCTACATCACAACGTCTGAGTGCTTTTAATAAAGATTTGGGTTGGATTGTCGATGTGAAAATGCGTTGGTTTAAGTTGTTTTGCAAACGCCGTAATTTTGTAATTGAATTATCAAAAACCTTCACATTCGCTCCTAAACCAATTGCTGTTTTTGCAGCAAATTCTCCAACAGTTCCTGCACCAAGAATGACAACATCAGTAGGAGGAACCCCAGTAATATTTCCAAATAACAGCCCTTTTCCAAACTCATTTGTAATCATAAGTTCTGCAGCAATTAATACAGATGCCGTTCCCGCAATTTCACTCAATGATTTTACTGCTGGATAGGTTCCATCTTCGTCTTTTATGTATTCAAAAGCTAGTGCAGTGATTTTTTTCTTAGACAAAGCTTCAAAATATTCTTTTTTTCTGGTTTTTATTTGGATTGCGGATATTAGAATCGTTTTAGGATGCATCATTTCGATTTCGGCTAGGGTAGCAGGTTCTACTTTTAGTAGCATCGGACAACTAAAGACTTTTTTGGTATCACTAGTCACTTCAGCACCAGCATCACTATATTCTTTGTCAGTGTAACTTGAACTTTGTCCAGCACCTGATTCAATCATAACGCGATGACCATGATAAGTCAAAGAATTTACAGCATCTGGTGTGAGACAAATACGGCGTTCTTGATAACTGGTCTCTTTTGGAATACCAATAAAAAGCTCGCTTTTTTGTCTGCCAATCTCCAATTTTTCTTCCTGTGGCAAAAGTTGCTGCTTAGTGAATGGGGTGTTTATTACTGACATTTGGATTGTTAAATTAGAGGCACAATTTACGCAAAAGTTTTAGAAAAATAGCGCTTTGCAACCCAGATAAATAGGTTCAATAGGTATTATAAAGGATTAAATAATTTTTTCCATTTTTATATCCGCTCTTTCATAAACCCCGTCTTCTAAGGGAATTTCTACAAACCCATACTTTTGATATAAATGAATAGCTGAATCTAAGCTTCTATTTGAATATAAAATTAATTTTTCAATTCCCTTTTCTTTGGCAATAGCAATACAATGTGTCATCATTTTAGTTCCTATTCCAAGACCTTGAACTCCATCAGTTACGGCCATTTTGCTAAGTTCAAAAGTAGTATTGCTAATTTTTAATAAGGAAACGGTACCCACAATTTTATCTTTATAACGAGCATAAAAAATCAAACCTCCTTTATCAATAATTTCCCCTTCTGGGTCAGACAATACTGTTTCATCTCTGGCTTCTACTTTGAAATATTTTTTGAGCCATTCTAAATTTAATGTTTTAATTGGCTCTTTTAAATCTGATGAAAAGGGAATAATTATAACGGTATTTTCTACATTCATAAAGACTATTTTAACTTAATACTAAAAAACGTTTTCCATCTGCAAGCAATGTAATATTGATAACAGAATGTAATTCGGGAATTAAATTTGGAATCTTTTCCGCCCATTCTATAAAACACCAATTATCCGAATACAAATAATCATCTACACCCATATCCAAAGCTTCTATTTCATGATTTAATCGATAAAAATCAAAATGATAAACGATTTGATTATCTGCAGTTTGATACTCGTTAACTAAAGAAAAAGTTGGGCTACTAGTTGCCTCTGTAATTCCTAAAGTTTTACATAATTGTTTAATTAGTGTAGTTTTACCAACACCCATTTCTCCATTAAAAAGAATCACTTTTTTAGGATTATTTGCTATGATTTGTTGTGCAACTTCTTCGAGTTGGTCTAATGAAAAAGTAATGTCCATGTTGTCAAGTATTAGGCGATTTAAATTTAGATGTTTTTTCAAAATTCTAAATACTTTAAAATCAATTCCTTTTATTTGGGATTAAAAACTAAAAACGGAATAATCATTTCTTCTAATGAAATTCCTCCGTGTTGGTATGTGTTTTTATAATAACTCACATAATGATTGTAATTGTTAACATAGGCTAAAAACAAATCATTTTTCGCAAAAATATACGAACTACTCATATTAATGGAAGGTAATCCAATTTTTTTTGGATCTTTTACCGCATAAACATCTTTATATTCATAGGTCAGACTGCGCCCAGTTTTGTAACGCAAGTTTAAACTTGTATTTTTATCACCCACCACTTTCGACGGATTTTTTACATTTATGGTTCCATGATCTGTTGTCAAAATCAATTTAAAACCCATTTTTTGTGCCTGTTGTATCATTTCCAAAAGGGGTGAGTTTTTAAACCAGCTTAGAGTCAACGAGCGATATGCTTTATCATCGGGTGCTAATTCTTTAACAACATCCATTTCTGTTTTGGCGTGAGAAAGCATATCAACAAAATTATACACAACGGTAACTAAATCATTATTTTTAAGTGATTTGAAATTTTCGACTAGTTTTTTTCCCCCAGCTAAATTTGTAATTTTAAAATAATCTTCTTTTATATGCAACCCCAAACGTTTCAATTGTGCTGTTAGAAATTCCGCTTCATAGAGATTTTTCCCTCCTTCATCGGGGTCATTTTTCCAGTATTGTGGAAATTGTTTTTCCATTTCAAGAGGAGTTAAACCAGAGAAAATAGCATTCCGGGCATATTGAGTCGCAGTTGGCAAAATAGCATAATAAGGCACTTCTTTTTCTAGTTTATAATGAATGCTAACCACGTTTTCAAAGGCTTTCCATTGATCATAACGCAAGTTATCAATCACCACAAAAAGAATCGGTTTGTCTTTTTTGAGAATCTCAGGAACAACCAATTCTTTGAATAAAGTATGAGATTGTACTGGTTTATCGGCCTTAGGAACAAACCAATCCTCATAATTGCGCTCTATGAATTTTCCAAATTGCGAATTCGCCTCTGTTTTCTGGGATTCCAAAATCTCCACCATACTTTGATCATTGATGTTCTCCAATTCAAGTTCCCAAAAAATCAATTTTTTATACAATTCAATCCAATCTTCATAAGAATTTACCATCGCCATTTCCATAGTAATTTTGCGAAATTCCTTCTGATAATCTAAAGTTGTTTTTTGTGAAACGAGCCTTGAATGGTCCAAATTTTTCTTTAAACTCAACAAAATCTGATTCGGATTCACAGGTTTAATCAAATAATCCGCAATTTTTGAACCAATTGCTTCCTCCATAATGTATTCCTCCTCACTCTTGGTAATCATAATCATAGGAACAGAAGATTTCTTTTCCTTCATTTCCGAAAGCGTTTCTAAACCACTCATACCAGGCATATTTTCATCCAAAAAAACAATATCAAAATTTGTGGTTTCAAAAATAGCAATAGCATCCAACCCATTATTACAGGTAGTAACCTCGTAATTTTTCTTTTCCAGAAATAAAATATGCGGCTTCAAAAGATCAATTTCGTCATCCACCCAAAGTATTTTTATAGTATTCATAGTTTTATTTAAAGTAAAAAATCAAAGTGCCAATTTACAGTTTTTTATAACGGTTTTCTGCTAAAATTATACTAATTTTTCGCTCAATTCAAGCTTCCTAATTCTAAAATTATATCCCTAATTTGGGCGTTTCCTCCACAAAAGCTCCGGCCGGGCTGTACGCTATATCTTTTTTGTCCTCACGAATTGTAGTTTCCTCCACATTTACAATAGACAAAAAAGGATGCCGCTTCCATCCCTAACGCAACTCACAATAACAACGATATTTTTCTGTTTTTAACGGCTTCAAAGAGCAGCAATCTGTAACGACTTTTTTTATTTATTATGAAACTTTTTGTATATTTTTGAAAAAGTAAATAGTTATTCTTAATGATTTGAATTTTTAAATTTAAATCATAACTATGGAAATTCATTAAAATTCTAAATCCCATATACTTTAATGAACAAATACTAGTTTATAAAAGTTAAAATAGCAATAAAATTAAAACGATTCAATCAAAATGCGAAAAATTAAAGGGGCTAACATTTTATATATTATTTTGTTGCTGTCAATTTCTCTAAGTGCACAAGAAATAATAAAAAAAGATAGTATAGTTGCAGATAAAAATTCAAATCTAAAATTTAATACAAAACAATTAATTATACCCAGTTTGCTAATTGGCTATGGAGTTATTGGATTGGAAAGTGACCAACTCAAAGGATACAATCTTATTATTCGAAACGAAGTATTAGAAGATATTGATAAAAAAGTTTCCATAGATGATTTTTCTCAATATGCACCTGCATTAGCTGTTTATGGATTAAATAATATAGGAATTCAAGGTAAAAATAATTTAAAAGACCGAAGTATTATTTTAGGTACTTCTTTTTTATTGGTTTTTACATCTGTAATCGCTTTAAAACATATCACAAATGTTGAACGTCCAGACGGAACTGCTTTTGCATTTCCTTCGGGACATACCGCAACTGCTTTTGCGGGTGCTGAATTTTTATGGCAAGAATACAAAGATAAATCAATATGGTATGGGATATCTGGTTATGCTGTTGCAACCGCAACCGGTATCTTTAGGATTACCAATAATAAACATTGGTTAACTGATGTAGTTGCTGGCGCTGGAATAGGTATATTAAGCACAAAAATAGCCTATTGGTTAAATCCTTACATCAAAGAAAAAATTTTTAAAGCCACAGAACGAAAAACAGTAATAATGGTGGCCCCTTTTTATGACAACAAACAATTAGGATTAAATATGCTACTCCATTTCAAGTAAAATATTTTTTGAATTATTTTTCTAGGAAATCAAATTCAATTTCCAAAGAGACATAAAAAAACTTAATTAGATTAGAATAGTGCATAATAAATTAATTTCTAACACAAAATCTTACACATGCTTCTAGAAACCCTAAAAATACTTTTTGAAAGAGATCTCAAAAAATTAAAATTAGAGATTGAATTATACCAAAATGAAGACCAGCTTTGGGTAACCAAAAATGGAATTTCAAATGCAGCAGGAAATCTTTGCTTGCATCTAATTGGCAATCTTAATTGTTATATTGGAGCAGAATTAGGAAAAACAAACTATATCAGAAATAGACCTCTTGAATTTTCGTTGCATTCAATTCCTAAATCAGAATTGCTGACTAAAATAGACGAAACTATACTTGTTGTTAATCAGTCACTTAGCAAAATAACAGAACAAGAGCTAGAAAACGAATATCCAATTTTGGTTTTGGAAAATAAAACTACCGTAGCACATTTTTTAGTACATCTTAGTACACATTTAGCCTATCATTTGGGCCAAATTAACTACCACAGACGTTTAATTGATTTAGAATTAAATTGAATTAAACCATGCTTTTAAATTATGATAACAATAATTTTTTGGACTTTTCTATCGATATAATTACCCCTAAACTTAATTTCAAATGCAAATCATCATTTCAGAAACAAGAGATCTACTTTTAGAAGATATTCTAAAGCTTTACAAAGCAAACGAATGGAGCTCTGCCAATAAACCATTACAATTACATCAAGCGCTTTTAAATTCAGAATCGCTAATCACAGCTTGGGAAAACAAGAAATTAGTTGGGCTTGGAAATGCAATTTCTGATGGCTATTTAACTGTTTATTATCCCCATTTATTGGTACTACCAGAATATCAAGGAAAAGGTATTGGCAAAATGATTTTGGAGAAACTACAGGAAAAATACCGAGATTTTCACATGCAAATGCTAACTGCTGATGGGAAAGCAGTTGCATTTTATAAAAAAAATGGTTTTGAACGTGCCGGAAAAACCGAACCAATGTGGATTTATCAAGGAGAAGAACACTGATTCGTTTAGCATCAGTTATTTTTTTAAATTTGATTTTAAGCACTGTAAAATGAAGACTATGAAAAAATTAATTCTATTTATTTTTTTAATTGGTATCTTTTCCTGTAACAAACAAAGAATAGAAAAAAAGGAAGTTAGCAACAATGAAAAATTAATACTTGAGTATTTTGAACATTTCAATAACCATGATTGGATGAAAATGGCAAATATGTATACCGAAACAGCCGAATTCAAAGACCCTTCTTTGGGACAAGGAATTGTAAAACAGACTAGAGAACAAACCCAAAAAAAATATAGTGAATTAAATGGTGTCTTTCCTAATTTGAATGACAAAGTCATTTCCGTTTATCCCTCAGGCAATCAACATATTATTGTTGAGTTTATTTCTACTGGAACAGCAGCAGATAAGTCAAAATTTGAATTGCCTATCTGCACAATATTTACCATTATTGACGGAAAAATAACTAAAGATTTCACTTATTATGATAACTTTGAAAATTAACTAATTTAACAGCATTAAAAAACAAAACCATGCAATCAGAAGACAAAAAAAATATATTCTTACTTTCATTTGGCAGTGTATTATTCCTAATGGCTCTTTTTTCCACAGACTTAAACGACTTATCTTTTGAACATAATTTAAAAGCATATTTCAAAATAGCAGTTTCTCTTATATTATTAGTAGTCGGATTTTATAAAATTCAAAAAAAGAAGAAAGAGACTCCTAAAAATTAACTTGAAACAATCTGATTTTAGGATTCAAAAATAATATTTATACAAAAGATAAATATTTTTTCATTCAGATGTAAAAACAAGCAATTTTATTATAAATTTATGCCTTTATCAAACCAAACCAACTTATTATGAAATTTAAAAATTGCAATCGTTATTTAGTATCTATAGCACTATTAACTGCTTCCGTTGCGATGGCTCAGCACAGTTTTGTTAATACTCCACCAGAAGTATCTCCAATGCCAATGAAACCAGAAATGACTGAAATCTGGGAACCTGAAGTAAAAGTAATTACTCCCGCTAAAATCCTTGGGAATGCTCCTTCGGATGCTATCATTTTATTTGATGGTAAAAATTTAGACCAATGGGTAAGTCAAAAAGACATTACACAACCTGCCGCATGGAAAATTGTTGATAAAGATTATATGGAAGTAGTTCCCGGCACTGGAGCCATTCAGACAAAAATGACCTTTGGTGATTGTCAATTACATCTGGAGTGGAGTGCACCAGATATTGTTTTAGACGGAGGTCAAGCTAGAGGAAACAGTGGTGTGTTTTTTCAAAACAGATATGAATTACAAGTATTAGATTCTTACAATAATAGAACGTATAGTAACGGTCAAGCAGGAAGTATCTATAAAGATCACCCACCATTAGTAAATGCTGTTAAAACTCCATTAGAATGGAATGCTTATGATGTAGTTTATACTGCTCCACGATTCAAAGCGGATGGCAAAATCGATCAACCAGCCCGAATTACTGTTTTTCTAAATGGTGTTTTAGTACAAAATAATGCTACTATAAATGGTTTAACATTATATATCGGTTTACACAATTATCCTTCAGCTCATGGGGAAGATGTGATTGCATTACAAGATCATGATTCAAAAAATCAATTCCGAAATATCTGGATTAGAAAACTTTAAAAGCAATTATTTAACTAAAAAGGAGCACTAAAAAGCTCCTTTTTTTATTTGAATATAATGGCTTTTTAACTAAATATTTCTTTCTAATCTTGTTTCAAAACGATTCAATTATAAAATCTAATTTACTTATATTTGTTGACCAAAACAGCCTTTATTGTGAGTGAAATCAACAAGCTAAAAATATTCAATGATCCCATTTATGGGTTTATTACCATTCCAAACGCCTTAATCTACGATTTAATCCAACATCCTTATTTTCAGAGGTTGCGGCGTATATCCCAAATGGGATTGTCGTATTTGGTTTATCCAGGAGCCAATCATACCCGATTTCATCATGCTCTTGGGTGTATGCATTTAATGCAAAAAGCCGTCGAAGTACTACGTTTTAAAGGACTTTCCATTTCAACTGAAGAAGAAAATGCATTGTACATCGCGATTTTATTACATGATATTGGACACGGCCCTTTTTCTCACGCTATGGAAAAAAGTATTGTTGAAGATGTGCATCATGAAGCCATTTCATTGTTGTTTATGAATCAGTTAAACGTGGAGTTCAAGGGGCAATTGAGTTTGGCAATTCAGGTTTTTAAAGGCGAGTACCATAGAAAATTCATGTTGCAATTGATTTCAAGTCAGTTGGATATGGACCGAATGGATTATTTAAAACGAGATAGCTTTTATTCAGGAGTGGCAGAAGGAAATGTTAATTCTGAGCGCTTAATCCAAATGATGAATGTAGTGGACGATGTTTTGGTTATTGAAGAAAAAGGAATTTATTCTGTCGAAAAATTTTTGATGTCGAGACGTTTGATGTATTGGCAAGCTTATTTGCACAAAACGAGTTTAGTAGCAGAGTTAATTTTGACGAAAGTCTTAAAAAGAGCGAAAGAATTAACTTTGAAAGGAATTCATTTGCCATGCAGCGAACCTTTACAGTTTTTTATGCAAAACAAAATCACATTAGATCTATTTGATGCAGAAAAGCTAGATTTATTTTCACAATTAGACGATTTTGATATCATTAGTGCTTTGAAATCTTGGCAGAAACAAGAGGATTTTATTTTGTCATCATTGAGTAAAATGATTGTCAATCGCGATTTGTTAAAAATAAAACTGACTAGTGAAAAAGTAGCTTTAGAAGAGTTACTTCCTCTTAAAGAACGCTTTGCTAGCGAAAATAACATTACATTATCGGAAACAAACTATTTTATTTTTAAAGGAAAAATAAAAAATCAAGCTTATAGCAAAGAAGCGGAACCTATCCGAATTTTGATGAAAGACAAAACTATTGAAGATGTGGTTGAAGCTTCAGATCAATTGAATTTGAAGTCATTATCAAAATTAGTTACTAAATATTACATCTGTTTTCCAAAACAACTGTTATTAAATTAACATTTAAAATCTATTTTTTATATTTTTGTCGGAATGAAATTTACAGCAGAACAAATAGCAGGGATTTTAGAAGGGGAAGTTGTTGGGAATCCCAATATCGAAGTTTCACAGTTATCTAAAATCGAAGAAGGATATGAAGGATCGCTTACATTTTTAGCAAATCCTAAATATCTTAATTATATCTATACCACAAAGGCTTCTGTAACCATTGTAAACAATACTTTTGTCCCTGATTCACCACTTACAACTACCTTGATTAAAGTGGAAGATGCATATGCTTCTTTTTCAAAATTATTAGAATTTTATAATCAAGTTAAATTAAATAAAAGTGGGATAGAACAGCCTTCCTTTATTTCTGAAAATACCAAGTACGGAACTAATTTATACCTTGGCAGTTTTAGTTACATAGGCCAGAATGTCGTTTTGGGTGATAATGTAAAAATTTATCCCAATTGTTTTTTAGGGGACAATGTTGTTTTAGGAGATAATGTAATTATTTTTGCAGGCGCCAAAATATATTCAGAGACTGTCATCGGTAATAATTGTACCATTCATTCAGGAGCGATAATTGGTGCCGATGGTTTTGGTTTCGCTCCAAATTCGGACGGAACCTATTCTAAAATTCCTCAAATTGGCAATGTAATAATTGAAGATAATGTCGATATTGGTTCATGCACTACTATTGATAGAGCTACAATGGGGTCAACCATTATTAGAAAAGGAGTAAAATTAGACAACCAAATTCAGATTGCCCACAATGTTGAGATTGGAGAAAATACAGTTATTGCTGCGCAAACTGGGGTAGCAGGTTCTACTAAAATTGGAAAAAATGGTATGATAGGAGGACAAGTTGGGATTTCAGGACATTTAACTATTGGCGATAATGTCCGTATTCAAGCACAATCCGGAGTAGGGAGAAATATTAAAGATGATGAAATATTACAAGGAAGTCCCACATTTGGATACAATGATTTTAGTAAATCATACGTTCATTTTAAAAACTTACCTAAAATAGTTGCAGAAATAGAAGAATTAAAAAAAGAAATATTAAACCAAAAAAATAGAAACAATGGTTAAACAGAAAACCATCAAAAAAGAAATTTCTCTAACAGGAGTTGGATTACATACTGGGAAAGAAGTAACAATGACTTTTAAACCTGCTCCAGCGAATAATGGATTTACTTTTGTAAGAGTAGATTTAGAAGGAAATCCTATTATTGAAGCTGATGCAAATTATGTTGTAAATACACAAAGAGGAACAAATTTAGAAAAACTTGGGGTAAAAATCCAAACACCTGAACATGTTTTAGCAGCATTGGTGGGTTGTGATTTAGATAATGTTATCATAGAATTAAATGCTTCTGAACTTCCAATTATGGACGGTTCTTCTAAATATTTTGTTGAAGCTGTTGAAAAAGCAGGTATTGAAGAACAGGAAGCAAAACGAAATGTTTATGTCGTTAAAGAAGTAATTTCTTTTACAGATGAAGCAACCGGAAGTGAAATTTTGGTCATGCCAAACGATCATTACAGCATTACAGCAATGGTTGATTTTGGTACTAAAATTTTAGGTACTCAAAATGCAACTATGAAATCTCTAGCTGATTTTAAATCTGAAATATCGGAATCGAGAACTTTTAGTTTCTTGCATGAATTAGAATCTTTATTGGAGAATGGCTTGATAAAAGGAGGAGATTTAAACAATGCAATCGTTTATGTAGACAAAGACATCTCAGCATCAACGATGGAAAGTTTGAAAAAAGCTTTTGGAAAAGAGGAACTAACCGTTAAACCAAATGGAATATTAGATAACCTTACTTTGCATTATCCAAACGAAGCTGCTAGACATAAATTATTGGATGTAGTTGGCGATTTATCTTTAATTGGAACTCGTATTCAAGGTAAAATTATTGCTAATAAACCGGGTCATTTTGTAAATACACAATTTGCAAAAAAAATGTCCAAAATTATAAAAATAGAACAACGTAATTATGTTCCTGTTTATGATTTAAATCAAGAACCTTTGATGGACATTCATAAAATCATGTCTGTTCTTCCTCATAGACCACCATTTTTATTGATTGACAGAATTATAGAAATGTCTGACAGTCATGTTGTAGGAATGAAAAACGTGACGATGAATGAAAATTTCTTCGTGGGTCACTTTCCTGAAGCACCAGTTATGCCGGGGGTTTTGATTGTTGAAGCTATGGCTCAAACTGGGGGAATATTAGTTTTAAGCACTGTTCCAGACCCAGAGAATTATTTGACATTTTTCATGAAAATTGACAAAGTTAAATTCAAACATAAAGTACTTCCTGGAGATACTTTAATTTTTAAATGTGATTTAATTACTCCTATAAGAAGAGGTATTTGCCACATGCAAGCTAATGCGTATGCCAATGGTAAACTTGTAGCTGAAGCGGAATTAATGGCTCAAATTGCAAGAAAACAGTAATTTTTTTGTTGATTTGATTAATCGAAATTCGATTAATTGATTACAGCAGTTAAACGATTAAATAAAGAATATGAATCAACCATTAGCATATGTTCATCCAGGCGCAAAAATAGCCAAAAATGTTGTCATAGAACCCTTTACAACCATTCATAACAATGTAGTCATTGGTGATGGGACATGGATTGGTTCAAATGTAACGATAATGGAAGGCGCAAGAATTGGGAAAAATTGTAATATTTTTCCTGGAGCTGTAATTTCTGCTGTTCCTCAAGATTTAAAATTTGGAGGCGAAGATTCACTTGTAATTATTGGAGACAATTGTACAATTAGAGAATGTGTAACTATAAATAGAGGGACAATTGCTTCAGGTCAAACTGTAATTGGAAACAATTGTTTAATTATGGCTACAGCGCACATTGCTCATGATTGTCATGTAGGAAATAATGCTATTATTGTTAATGGTGTTCTCTTAGGAGGCCATGTAACAATTGGTAATTATGCAATTATTGGAGGTTTATCAGCAGTGCACCAGTTTATTAGTGTAGGAGATCATGCAATGATTTCTGGCGGTTCATTATTGAGAAAAGATGTTCCTCCTTTTACTAAAGCTGCCAAAGAACCATTATCCTATGTTGGAATTAATTCTGTTGGATTAAGAAGAAGAGGTTTTACATCTGAAAAAATTAGAGAAATTCAAGATATATACCGAATTTTATATCAAAAAAATTACAATGTAACCCAAGCTATAGGTATAATCGAAGCGGAAATGGAAGCCACACCAGAACGAGATGAAATCTTAGATTTTATCAGAAATTCATCAAGAGGAGTAATGAAAGGGTACACCGGAAATTACTAATAACAGGATTAATTCCTATAATAAATAAACCCATAAACGAATTAATAAATAAACATAAAAATGGCATCAACATCAGATATTAAAAATGGATTGTGTATTAAGTACAATAATGATATTTATAAAATAATCGAATTTCTTCACGTTAAACCAGGCAAAGGTCCCGCTTTTGTTAGAACAAAACTAAAAAGCTTAACTAATGGAAAAGTTTTAGATAATACTTTTTCTGCTGGGCATAAAATTGAAGAAGTACGTGTTGAAAATCATAAATTCCAGTTTTTGTATCCTGAAGGCGATTTGTTTCAT
This sequence comes from Flavobacteriaceae bacterium, assembly GCA_947443815.1. Lineage (GTDB taxonomy): Bacteria > Bacteroidota > Bacteroidia > Flavobacteriales > Flavobacteriaceae > Flavobacterium. The sequence continues at coordinate 14,958 of CANEXR010000001.1, forward strand.
TTTATGAATGTGGAATCTTTTGAACAAATTTCTTTGAATAAAAATGTTCTAGATTCGCCAGATTTATTGAAAGAAGGTGAAAACGTAATGATTAGTATCAACACTGAAACAGATTTACCACTTTCTGTTGATATGCCTGCATCTGTCGTATTAACAGTTACTTATGCAGAGCCAGGAGTTAAAGGAAATACTGCTACAAATGCTACAAAATCTGCTACAGTAGAAACAGGGGCTACAGTTAATGTTCCTTTGTTTATTAATGAAGGTGATAAAATTAAAATTGATACTACTTCTGGCTCTTACATGGAGCGTGTTAAAGAGTAATTTTGATTATTAGCATTACTCATTATTGCGAAAAGCAATGCAAATTAATACTGAAAAACAAATAAATGAAATTTCCCAAAAAACAAACCTTAAAAGAGATTGCTACTATTATCAACTGCGAATATGTAGGTGATGAAAACTTTCCTGTTATAGGTATGAATGAAATTCATGTTGTTGAAGCAGGAGATATTGTATTTGTTGATCATCCAAAATATTATGAAAAAGCCTTGAATTCGGCTGCAACTATTGTTTTAATTAATAAAAATGTAGACTGTCCAGAAGGAAAAGCATTGTTAGTTTCTGACGATCCTTTTAGAGATTTCAATGTATTAACCAATCATTTCAAACCTTTTCAGGCTTCAAATGCTTCAATAGCTACTTCAGCTATAATAGGTGAAAATACTATAATTCAGCCTAATACGTTTATAGGAAATCATGTTGTTATTGGGAAAAATTGTTTGATTCACTCTAATGTTTCTATCTATGATTACACTGTAATTGGCGATAATGTAATTATTCATGCAGGAACGATTCTCGGTGCAGACGCTTTTTATTACAAAAAGAGACCTGATGGTTATGATCAATTAATTTCAGGTGGTAGAGTTGTCATAGAAAATAATGTAGGAATCGGTGCTCTTTGTACAATTGACAAAGGGGTAACAGGAGATACAACTATTGGTGAAGGTACAAAAATTGACAATCAAGTTCATGTTGGACATGATACGGTAATTGGAAAAAAGTGCCTAATCGCTTCACAAACCGGAATTGCTGGCTGTGTAATCATTGAAGATGAAGTTACTATTTGGGGACAAGTAGGTACCACAAGTGGGATTACAATAGGGGCAAAAGCCGTTATTTTGGGACAAACAGGAGTTACAAAATCAATTGAAGGAGGAAAATCATATTTTGGAACACCAATTGAAGAATCTAGAGAAAAATTGAAACAATTGGCCAATATCAAAAAGATTCCAGAAATTCTAAATAAATTAAAATAATTATGTCTCCAAAAGAAATTGTTCAAAAATTTTACAAATCGGACGCCCTTATTGACGGGGAAGTCATCAAGGATTTTATACATCCTGAAATTATTTTGGATTGGAACAGTTCAACTGGATTTATTCAACTGGATTACAATTCAGTATTAAATTTATCTAATGAACTTCATAAAGCTTATGTGCGTTCAAAAGTTAGAATAAGCCATATTATTGCTGAAAACAATATTGTTTCGGTTCGGTATTCCCATTTTGTAAAGACAATTGAAAACCCAAGAGAGGAAATGCTTTTAGCTCATTTCATTGTCATTTGGGAAATAAAAGACAATAAATTATTTAGAGGCTATCAAATGAGCCAAATATCATGAATTTAGTAACAAAAAACTGAATTTTGAATATAAAAAACTGCTTAGTATTTTATACTTTTGCTACACGATTTTAAAAACTACATAAAAAATATATCATGAGTGTTTTAGTTAATAAAGATTCCAAAATAATTGTTCAAGGATTTACAGGAAGTGAAGGTACTTTCCATGCTTCTCAAATGATTGAATACGGTACAAATGTTGTTGGAGGAGTAACTCCAGGAAAAGGTGGTACAAGTCATTTAGACAGACCCGTTTTTAATACCGTAAAAGATGCCGTTGAACAAGCAGGAGCAGATACAACAATTATTTTTGTACCACCAGCATTTGCTGCTGATGCCATTATGGAAGCTGCTGATGCAGGAATAAAAGTAATCATTGCTATTACTGAAGGAATTCCAGTTGCCGACATGATTAAAGCAAATAGTTATGTCAAAGAAAGAAACGCAAGATTAATTGGACCAAACTGTCCAGGTGTTATTACTCCAGGTGAAGCTAAAGTAGGTATTATGCCAGGTTTTGTTTTCAAAAAAGGTACAGTAGGAATTGTTTCAAAATCAGGGACTTTAACTTATGAAGCTGCTGATCAAGTAGTAAAACAAGGTTTAGGAATAACTACAGCTATCGGTATTGGTGGCGATCCAATTATTGGAACTACTACAAAAGAAGCTGTTGAGTTACTTATGAACGATCCTGAAACAGAATGTATCGTTATGATTGGTGAAATTGGAGGTCAGTTAGAAGCAGATGCAGCTAAATGGATCAAAGCAGATGGAAACCGTAAGCCAGTTGTTGGATTTATTGCAGGTGTTACCGCTCCAGCTGGAAGAACAATGGGACATGCTGGTGCTATCGTTGGTGGATCTGATGATACTGCTGAAGCTAAAAAGCAAATTATGAGAGAAAACGGTATTCATGTTGTGGATTCTCCAGCTGAAATTGGTAAAAAAGTGAAAGAAGTTTTAGGATAATTTATTCTAAATTAAATATTTTAAAAGCCTCCCATTTTTTTGTGAGGCTTTTTTAGTATAATACTGAATTAAAGAAATATCTTTGCACTTTATTAAATGTATCGCTTTTAGCGAATTCTATTGTAATAAAAACAAACCTAAACGAATGGTTTTATAAGACCTCACGGTATTGTGAGGTATTTTTTTGTCAAAGCCAATTCAAATAAAAAAATAAAATAATATGTACAAAGAATTAAAAAAATTCAAAGTTAGCAATCAATTTTCATTCACAACTGACGATAGTTTAGAAGAAGTTTGTAATGCTTCAGAAGGAAGTGGCGTCTTTTTGGTGTATTCAGTAGGAGATGAAAAAGAATTGATTATGGTTGGTTCTACTGGAACGGTTCAAAATAACGGAAGTTTAAAAATCAAAAATGGCGGTTTAAAAGATAAAATTGTTGAAGGCCATCAATTTGCAAAAACAGGAAGAAAATATTCTTGGCCAGCTCAAATGAAGATAGAAGACATTACAACTTTAGAAGTTGTTTGGTATGAAACATTTAATGATAAAACAAAAGTAATTCCAACTTTTGTAGAAGGACAAGTTTTGCAAAACTTCTTAGATGAAAACGGAAAATTACCAAAATGGAATGTTGCTTTTTAAGGAATCTTCAAATCGAATGCTTTAAAGAGTACACCGTTCTAAATTATTAAACAAAAAGTTATAAATTATTTTTATAACTTTTTGTTGTTTAAAACAGCAACTGCTAATACTACTTATCCACAATAATTTTGAATACTTTAGTATCTATTCCGGAAAAAATTCTAACAAAATAAACCCCTTGAGCCAACCCAGTTGTTGGAATTATTATTTGCTTAGAATTAGTGGTTTTTTTATTTATAATTTGACCCAAAGAATTAATTAATTCGACCCCTAAATTGGTTGCATTGAAATCTGAAATGCTAACATATATTTCCGATTTTGTAGGATTTGGATAAACTACAATATCTTTTATAAATGAATTATCATGTACTGACAATGTTAAACTGCAGGAATTTGAAATAACATTTGAATTTTCAATACTATTCCCTGTAATAAAACTGTGGTTCATAAAACCAATATAATTATGAGGATAAAAACTAGCTCTAAACACTATATTTTGTGTTGGTGTAATGCCTTGATTGATTATGCCATTAGTATTAACTGGATTGATGTATTTCCACAGTGTTGTCCCCAAGGGATTAATTTCAAAAAAGGTACCAGTAGGCCCACTACACAATAAAACATTTCCATTGAATAATTGTTGTGCACTTGAAATATTTTGTGCATACCAATTTTGACTATTATTTTCATTATATATCCAAGAAGGTGAAGCGGGTAGGTAAGGTAGTGTAGCTGTATATTCAAATCCATTAACAGGGGGATTTATAATTTCAACAGTTGAGTAATTCCCTCCAGTTCTTCCGTTTCCGTTATTAAAAATCATAATTTGATTCTCATAAGGATATCCACTTGGTATCCAATAGGCATTGTGTTGTCCAAATAATTTTTGATCGGTAGTTACACCATGGTCATAACTTTGGGGATTTCCCCAACGGTATATAATACCACCTCCTTTTTTTGAATTACCACCTGTATTTGTGGCAGCTTGTTCAGTAGTAGTGCTATGATCAATTATCCAAATCTCATCAGAATTATGAGAACTCAACAAAATCTGGTCTAAATTTGAATTATAATCAATGGCATTAATATGCTGCCAATCTTCTGTATTAGCAGTAGCTGCATAATTTAAATCTACTAATTCTGGATTTGAACTAATAACTCCAAAATTAGATTTAGTACTATCAAAATCTTGTATTAAATGATCCCATAAATGCCATTCCCAAACAATATTACCACCATTTGAACCGACTGGTTGAATTTCAATAATTTTTTCGCTCCACACACTTGATGAAATTAAATTTGGGTTTCGACCTTGTGCAATAGCTTCGGCAGTTGTTTTCTTTTCCCAAACTATAGCAAGAATGTTACCATTAGGAAGAGATTTAATATCATGATGTTGACAGTTTGTAGCATCAGAAATGATATAACTCCAGGTCACATTACCATTCCAATCCATCTTTTCGATTATTCCGCCTTTACCACCAGTATTAAAAACAGTATTGTTTGCATTACCAGTTCTTAACAAAGTACCATCTTCTAATAGATACACGGATTGACCGGGTTTATAACTACTTGTCCATGTTTGTACTTGTTTGCCACACTTATCGATTAAGTAGGTAGTGTAACTATTTATAGGTGCAAATAATACATATCCATCATCTAGAGTTCCATCATCATGCTGGATAAGACCTACAGTTTGAGAAAAATTCAATGTAGATAAAAAAGAAAATAATACTATGAATATTTGTTTTTTCATTTTATAATAATTGAAATATAGAACCATTAAAATAGTTGTTTTTATTCTTTTTTAAGAACATCAACGTCTTTGATAAGTTGTTGAATTTCTAATTGTAAAGTTGCATTATAAATTCCTCTAATTTTCTTGTTTTTATCAATCAAAAGAAGATGCTCTGTGTGCATAAATTCGGAAGTATCTTTTTCAAATCCTATATTTTCCTCCGCAAAATAACTTTGTCTTGCTAATTTATAAATAGCTTCTTTTTTTCCTGTTAACAAATGCCAATTGGAAGCTGTAATTTTATTTTTTATGGCAAAATTATTTAGAACGGAAACACTATCCTGCCATGGCATTACGGTATAGGAGAGCAATACAATGTCTTTTTCGGATTGGAATTTATCTTGAAAAGCCATTAGATTATTAGTCATCTTAGGACAAATAGAGCCACAACTAGTAAAAAAGAAATTAGCAATGTGAATCTTACCTTCAATGTCTTTTTGAGTAATGGTTTTATTGTGCTGATCGGTCATATTGAAATTAGCAATCACATGATTGATTTGTTTTTTTGCTTCTGCAGAAGTCAAAAAAAGAGCATCAAAATTAGCTGAATTGTAATACGGTAAAGCATTTTTACTCTCTTTATTCTCACAACTTACAATAAAAAACAAACAACTAATGGCTAAGACTATCTTTAACATTTTTACAATTTTTTGTTCCTAATAAACCAAATCTTCTTCCTTTTATAATAATATAATTTGACCTAATAGAGCCGTTGTCATAAAATAGCTTTTGACTGCCTTCCTCTTGTCCGTTTTTGTAATGAAAAATTTTGACTAAAAGTCCGTTACGATTCCATTCTTTAAATACACCCGTATATTCATCATTAGAAACTTGATATTCGGTTTGTTTTATTCCATTTTCCCACCAAGCATAATGTGTGCCTTCTTTTTTTCCATTGTGATAGAATCGTTTTTCTGCTAATTGTTTATTGGGATACCATGATTTATGTGTGCCTTCTTCGATTCCATTTAAGTAGGATTTTACAAAAGCAGTATCTTTTTGATTGTACATTTCATAAATATAACCATCCCATTTTTTTCCATTAAAAAAAACAACATCTTGAATTTTTTCAAGGCCAACTGTATTTATTTCAACATAATTAGCTGGAATTATTTTTGGACTAATGCTTTTGTTCTTTTTATTTTGATTGCAAGCAAAAAGAAGTAAAAGTAAAAAAAATAGGCTTTGAAAACATTTCATATATTATTGTGTAACAGTGCCTGGGGTTCCATAAAAACCACTACCATTGATATAGGGATCGGTATTATTTATATGGTAATGGTATATACCGTTGGGATAATCTGCTGTTACTCCAATATGCCCATGATAGGCATCTAAAATAGCATTTGTAACTTCAATACCATTTTCTTCTGGACCATAAACGGGAAAACCGTCCAATAAAAATCCTAATAATGCTGATTTATTTTGTTTTACAGTAGTTAAATACAGTGGTTCTACATGGTAATGATAACTTCCAGTTGCTGTAGGATGTCCACGATACTGGTCAAAAGAGATTACTTCGGTTGTGAGCGGTGTATTTGGAGCAGCATATTGATTGTATAAAGGAACGCCGTTTATTGCGACTCCCATAGCACCAAGCGGAGTAGCAGCATGAGTTGAACTAACTTTTGGGTCCAAAGGAATTTTGAATGTATAGGTTCTAGCTGTAATTGAATTTGGATTTTTTTTAAAGGTAAAACCTCCAAAAGTTGTTCCTGTAAAGTTTTCGTACAAAGCATTTCCTGTTGGGTAATAAACACTTTTGTGATCAGGCAGACCCGTTGTTTTGATGGTAATATATGTTCCATCACTAGTTATACTTGTAGCTCCGTATATTTTGTTATAAACTGAAGGAACGGTATTAGTTGGAGGAGTTACCGTATTTCCTGATGAATTATCAGTACTGCAGGAACATAAAACGAGTGAAAAAATGAATAAACTGAAGGATAATCGCTGTTGCATATATTCTATTTTTTGATAGATTAACGGGTATAATATTTGGTAAAATAAATTTGAAAATTTAATAGGTTAATATTGTTGTATTCTTTTTAAGGTGAACTGTGAATTTAAGTACTTTTTTTAATAAATATTGAAACCTTACTTTTAGATTAATTTTTTTATAAAAGGTTTAATTAAACAGGAATTTTTTTTCAAACCACAATTATTGTTATATTTGACGGGTGTAAAATAGCCCTGATAGTAGTGAAAATCCTTTTATGTTTTTTCTTTAAAAACATAAAAGATTGTAACGAATAGCGGGAAATAGCTCCAAATAAAAAATTAAATTAGTTTTAGAATATGAAATTACTAGAAGGAAAAGTGGCCATTATTACAGGCGCAAGTCGCGGAATTGGAAGAGGAATAGCAGAAGTTTTTGCTCAACATGGTGCAAATATTGCTTTTACATATAGTTCCTCCGTTGAATCGGCCTTGGCATTAGAAAACGAACTTAATACCCTTGGAATAAAAGCAAAAGGTTATCAGTCTAACGCAGCTGATTTTAATGAAGCTCAGTCCTTTGTGGATGCGGTTTTAGCAGAATTTGGTACGGTAGATATTTTAATCAACAATGCAGGAATTACTAAAGATAATCTTTTGATGAGAATGTCCGAGGCTGATTTTGACCAAGTTATAGATGTAAATTTAAAATCGGTTTTTAACATGACAAAAGCCATTCAAAAGACTTTTTTGAAGCAACGTTCGGGTTCAATTATTAATATGAGTTCAGTTGTAGGGGTGAAAGGGAATGCAGGTCAGACTAATTATGCGGCATCAAAAGCTGGGGTAATTGGGTTTTCTAAATCGGTTGCGTTGGAGTTAGGCTCACGTAATATTCGTTGTAATGTTATTGCTCCTGGATTTATTGAAACAGAAATGACGGCTAAATTGAATGAAGATGTTGTGAAAGGTTGGAGAGATGGAATTCCGTTGAAACGTGGCGGAACTACAGATGATGTTGCGAATGCTTGCCTTTTCTTTGCCTCGGATATGAGCGCTTATGTAACTGGTCAGGTGATGAATGTTTGCGGAGGAATGCTAACTTAATAGAATGATTAAAATATTTTTGAACACTTTTTTTAGAATTGTTCAATCTTTCAATCAAATATAAATGACTACAAATACCCTTCTATTACTTTTATTTTCTTTTTTAGTAGCAGGAGGATTGTCTTTTTTTCAATATTTATACAAAGTCAAAAACAAATCGAAACTTCATTTGTTTTTGGCTTTTTTGCGTTTTACTACCATTTTTGGAATTTTAGTATTACTTATAAATCCAATTATTAGCAGTCGTTCTCTTGAAATAATAAAACCCCCTTTGCCAATAGTTGTTGATAATTCTAGTTCTATTGTTGCTTTAAATGCAAATAAAATAGCTGTAGCTGTTTATAAAAAAATAATCTCAAATAAAGATTTGCAAGATAAATTTGATGTACAATCCTATCAATTTGATACTGAATTTCGACAATCTGAACAATTTGACTTTAAAGGAAAACAAACTAATCTTGATGCTATTGCCAAAGATTTAAAAATAGTGTATCGGAATAGTAACTTTCCAACGGTACTTATTACGGATGGAAATCAAACTTCTGGAAATGATTATGTCTACAGTTTTGATGTAGAAAATAAAGTATTTCCAATAATCTTAGGCGATACCACTACCGTTTTTGACTTGAAAATTAATCAACTGAATGTCAATAAATACGCATTTTACAAAAATAAATTTCCTGTTGAAATCTTTGTTCAATATTCTGGAAACAAAAATACAAAGGCAAAGTTTAGTATTTTGCAAGGAAATTCGGTGCTATCAACACAGCAAATCACATTTTCATCTTCAAAAAAATCAGCGGTAATTCAAATGTTATTGCCAGCTGAGAAGATAGGACTTCAAGTATTTAAGGCACAAATAACTTCAAATGAAAAAGAAAAAAACAGGTATAACAATACCAAGAATTTTGCCGTTGATGTTATAGATCAAAAGACAAATATTGCCCTTATTTCTTCCATAAATCATCCTGATATTGGGGCTTTAAAACGAGCGATTGAAGCGAATGCACAACGAAAAGTAACGGTGCTTAAACCTAATCAAATCAACGCTTTAGAAAACTATAATGTTCTTATTTTTTATCAGCCTGACAATAATTTTAAAACGGTATTCGAACGAGCCAAATCAGCAGCTATTAATACGTTTATTATTAGTGGCACAACTACTGATTTTTCTTTTTTGAACCAACAACAAAACAATCTAATCTTTAAAATGAGTGGTCAAAAAGAAGATTACACACCGGAATTCAATTCTGAATTTAATGTATTTGCGGCTGAAAATATTGGGTTTGAAAATTATCCGCCCTTGCAAAATAGTTTTGGTTCCGTAACTACAAATGGAAATGTTTCCGTTTTACTTTCGTCAAAAATCAGAAATATTCCTACTCAAATGCCCTTATTAGCTTTCATAGAAAATAAAGGAAAACGATCCGCATTTCTTTTGGGTGAAAATATTTGGAAATGGCGTTTGCAAAATTATCTCAACCACCAATCCTTTGAAAAATTTGATGGTTTTGCGGATAAAATCATCCAATTTTTAGCTTCAAATGCTACTAAAAAAGCATTGGTGGTTACCCATGATAATTTTTATAATTCTGGTGAAGCAATAGTAATTACGGCACAATATTTCAATAAAAATTACGAGTTTGATGAAAAAGCACGTTTGACTATTGCAATTGTTAACAGCAAGACTAAACAAACCAAAAATTACGATTTGCTAAAAGGGAATAATTCCTATAAGGTCAATTTAGATGGGCTTTCGGCGGGAAGTTATACTTTTTCAGTAAAAGAATTAAACTCAAAAACAAAATATTCTGGTTCGTTTGAAATTTTAGATTTTGATATTGAAAAACAATTTGTGAATCCAGACATAGAAAAATTGACACAGTTAGCATCAGCTACTAATGGAAAGGTTTATTATCCCAATCAAACCGATTTGCTAATTCAATCCCTTTTGAAAAATGAAGCATATAAGTCTGTACAGAAAAGTAGCGTTACCAAAACTCCGTTAATTGATTGGATAGGGTTGCTCATTTTGATTTCAGTAGCATTGACTACTGAATGGTTTGTTAGAAAATACAACGGTTTATTGTAAATTTAAATCTCATTTTTTAAATAAAAATAGTACTATGGATTTTCGATTAAAAGTATTTTATACTGTTGCCAATAGACTGAGTTTTACAAAAGCTGCTGCGGAGTTATTTATCACACAGCCCGCTATTTCTAAGCACATTCAAGAACTTGAAGACTATTATAAAATTAAGTTATTTGAACGAAATGGTGCTAAAATTTCGCTGACAAAAGCTGGTGTTGTTTTATTAGAACATACCAAAAGCATTTTTGGGATTTATCGAGAAATTGATTTTGATATGAGTACATTAATCAATCAACAATCCGGAATACTGCGATTGGGTGCTAGTACAACTATTTCACAATATATTATTCCTCCTATTTTAGCGCGTTTTCATCAAAAACTACAAGACATAAAAGTGTCTTTGCGCAACGGAAACACGGAACAAATAGAAAATGCTTTAATCAATAAAGAAATTGAAATTGGAATCGTTGAAGGGCAAACTAAAAATACTACGATTAAATATACTGAATTTTTAAAAGATGAATTAGTATTGGTTTGTAACCGTACAAATCCATTATTTAGTAAAGAAAAAATCACATTGAAAGAACTTCAATCCCTATCACTTGTATTACGGGAACAAGGTTCTGGAACACTTGAAGTTATAGAATATGCTTTAAAACCATTGGGAATTAACCTTTCACAATTGAATATTGAAATGCAACTTGGAAGTACAGAAAGCATTAAATCGTATCTAATGAATTCTAATTGTGTTGCTTTTATTTCTATTCATGCTATAGAAAAAGAGCTAAAAAACAATGAATTAGTTATTATAGATGTAGATAATTTGATCATTGAACGTTATTTTTATATCATTTCACTACATGGAAAAACGAATGCTTTATCAGAATTATTTATAAAAAATATAGTCAATCATTATAACTTAAAATTATAACGGATTATATTTTGCAATTGGCACATCCCGAATAATCTATAGACCTTTGTACAGTAATTAATTCAATTATTTTGCAATGGAAACAAATTCAAAAATACTTCAAAAAAACCTACTTTATTTATTTGAAATAAACAAAAGCAAGCAGCAAATCTTTTTTATAGCGCTGTTGTTATTTTGCATGACTTCTTTTGTTACGCCTCCAATAGCTTTATTGTTAGGATTAGTTATTGCCAATCTTTTTGGGCATCCTTTTATACATTTAAATCACAAAGCCACAAATGTTTTATTACAAGTTTCAGTAGTTGGATTAGGATTTGGAATGAATGTTCAAAATGCCATAACTGCTGGAAAGTCTGGATTTTTTTTAACCATCACCTCAATTATAAGCACATTAATTTTAGGTTTTTTTATAGGGAAATGGTTTAAAATCGAAAAGAAAACATCCCATTTAATTTCTTGTGGAACGGCAATTTGTGGCGGCAGTGCTATTGCTGCAATTGCTCCTGTAATCAAGTCAGATGAAAAACAAACTTCAGTAGCATTAGGAGTGATTTTTATATTAAATTCGGTAGCACTTTTTTTGTTTCCAATTATGGGACACCAATTTCATTTAACGCAAAATGAGTTTGGATTATGGTGCGCAATTGCTATTCATGATACTAGTTCCGTAGTTGGGGCAGCAAGTAAATATGGACCTGAAGCACTACATATAGCCACTACAGTAAAACTTGCTAGAGCATTATGGATACTTCCAGTAGCTTTAGGAACGGCAATTATTTTCAAAAATAAATCAGGAAAAATTAAAATACCTTATTTTATCTTATTTTTTATTTTGGCCATTATTCTCCATACTTATGTGCCACAAATTACGTTTTTAGCACCCTATATAGTTAGTTTTTCTGAAATTGGATTAACGCTTACGCTGTTTCTAATAGGAGCAGGATTGAACATCGCAGTTTTGAAATCTGTTGGTTTAAGACCTCTATTTCAAGGGATTTTATTATGGCTTTGTATTGCTGGTATGAGTTTAATGGCAATTATGCATTTTGCATAAATTATTATACGCCATGACTATCAAATAGAAAAAATGACGGTTGACCGCTAAAATTTTAAAATTTAGAAAGGCTTTGTATTCTTAAATTTGACTTAAGAAGTGATTGTATAAAACCCTATCTTTTCATATTTATCTAAATTTGTATTTTTATAAGTATTTACTAGAAAATATATTAAACTGATTATAAAATGCAATTTTGGTTTGTTTACAGAAAAACAAGCTTTTTTTTCTAAATTAGGAAATAGTTTTAAGTTAAATTTGAATTTTTAATACGAAATAAATGCACATTTTAATAGTAGAAGACGAAGCTGGAATTATTCAATTTTTGCAGCAGGGATTGGAGGAAGAAGGGTATCAAATCACGAGTGCTTTGGATGGATTAAAAGGATATGAACTCATTCAAAATCAAAAATTCGATCTTATCTTATTAGATTGGATGTTGCCCAAAATGACTGGATTAGAATTGTGTAAAGCGATCAGATTAAAAGACCTTCAGACTCCAATTCTTTTTTTGACGGCCAAAGATACCATTCAAGAAACCATTGATGGATTAAAGGCTGGTGCTAATGACTATATCAAAAAACCATTTAGTTTTGAAGAACTTTTGGAACGTATAAAAATTCATTTTAGAAACCAAAAAGAGCCAGAAACGGTAACGCTTGGTACCATAACAATCGATAGTAAACAACATCGCGTTTTAATCCATTCACAAGAAATTAATTTGACTCAGCGTGAGTTTCAATTGCTATTGTATTTGGCAAAAAACAAAGGAAAAGTATGTACAAGGACTCAAATTATAGAGGATGTTTGGGACATTCATTTTGAATATGACACAGGCGTAATTGATGTTTTCATAAATGCTATTCGCAAAAAACTAAATTTAAAAATCGAAGAAGATTATATCAAAACCATACGTGGCGTAGGATATATTGCTAATGATTAAAGCCTATGAAACCCTTATCGTTCAAAAACAGAATTGCTTTTTACTATATTATTACAACTGCATTATTGATTTTTGTTGTTTTTTTAGTAATTTATTCTATTGTTAGATTTAGTGTTTATGATCATATTAATAATGATATTCAGAGTGAAGTAGATAAGCATTTGACTGAAATTGAAATCAAAAACGATCATATTGGACTCATTCATAATGACGAATGGCGCGAAAGAGAACACAGTGCAGTTGCGGTTAATCCAGTATTTGTTCAGTTTTATGATAAAAATGGTAGAATTGCTGAAAAATCTCCCAATCTAAAAATTCAAACGTTAACATTCCATTCAAAAATTAGAGACAATGAATTATTTGACACGAAATTGGTTCATAAATCAATTCGCCAAATTCAAGTTCCCTTATTTCAAAAGGGCATAAAAAAAGGATATTTATTAATTGCCATGTCTCTTGAAGATGCTACTATGGTACTTCATAATTTGGCTAGAATATTAATCATTGCTTATCCATTAATTTTGTTGATTCTTTTTGTAATTGCTCGTTTAATTGCTGGGCGTAGCATCAAACCCATTAGTGCTATTATTGCTACTTCAGAGAGCATTACAAAAGACAATCTAAGCTCTCGAATTCCGTTACCACAAAATCAGGACGAGCTTTTTATACTTTCCAAAACCATAAATAGTTTATTAGAACGAATAGAAAGCACAATAGAGCGGGAAAAACAATTTACTTCAGACGCTTCTCATGAATTGCGAACTCCACTTACTGTTATCAAAGGAACGCTGGAAGTTTTGATTAGAAAACCTAGAAATCAAGAAGAATATACCAATAAAATTACATTTTGCATCTCTGAAGTGAATCGCTTGAATCATCTTGTAGATCAATTGCTATTATTAGCACGATTTGAAAATCAAAAACAAAGTTTAAAAATTGAAAAAGTATTTTTGAATGGGATAATTCTGGATGTTATTTCTAGATATTCCAGTGTTATTTTGGTTAAAAACATTCAAGTCTTCACTGATTTTGATACTGAATATTATGTAGAAAGTGATGATTATTTAGTGTCAATTATAATAGAAAACTTGCTGTCAAATGCGATAAAATATTCTAAGGATAATGCTAATTTGAATATCACTATTTGTCAAATAGATGGTAAAATCACATGTCAAATTATCGATTTTGGAATTGGAATTCCATCCGAAGATTTAGATAAAATTTTCAATCAATTTTATCGTTCAAAACCCAATGATCATTCTGAAATAAAAGGAATGGGACTTGGTTTGTCTATAGTTAAAAGATTGTGTGCTTTACTTAGAATTACTCTTCATATTTCAAGTCAAGAAAACTTGGGGACAACTGTTATTTTAAGTTTCTAATAAGCGTATCTTAAGGAATTCTTAAGCAAGAAAAATGATTTTCATTTTACTTTTGTTTTTTATAAAAAAGTAAAAATGCTCGAAAAAATCATCGCTTTCAGTTTAAAAAACAAACTCATTGTACTGCTCTTCACCCTTGGAATATTTGGATTTGGTTTGTTTTCTATTTTTCAAATTTCAATCGGAGCTGTTCCTGATGTGACTAATAATCAGGTACAAGTCATTACAACATCACATGCGCTTTCTACACAGGATATTGAGCAATTTATTACTTATCCTGTTGAAATTGAAATGGCTAATTTACCAGGTGTGAAAGAAATTCGCTCGATTTCAAAATTTGGTTTATCCGTTGTAACTATCGTTTTTGAAGATAATTTAGGTACCTATTTGCCTCGTCAATTAATTGCAGAAAAAATAAAAGCAGCATCTGAGAAAATTCCTCAAGGTTTTGGTACTCCCGAAATGGGACCAATTACCACAGGATTAGGGGAGATTTATCAATATACATTAGAAGTAAAACCCGCATTCAAAAATAATTACTCTGTTACAGATTTACGAACCATTCAGGATTGGGTTGTTAAACGACAATTATCTGGCATCAAAGGTGTTGTTGAAATTAACACTTGGGGTGGATATTTGAAACAATATGAAATTGCTATTATTCCATCACAATTAAAAGCGATGCACATTTCGATGAACGAAATTTTTACAGCTTTGAAAAAAAATAACAGTATAGCTGGTGGTGCTTACATTGAGAAAATAAATCAAAGCTATTTCATTCGTGGAGAAGGAAAGGTCAATACATTAGAAGACATCGAAAATATCGTTGTAAAGAACTCGGATGGACTTCCTATATATATTAAAAATATTGCGCAAGTTCGGTTTGGGCATGCCAATCGTTTTGGGGCCATTACTGGAAACGGTGAAGGTGAAAAAGTGTTAGGTCAAGTTATGATGCTCAAAGGAGCAAACTCCAAGCAAGTCATTAATGATGTCAAAAATAGAGTTGCCGAAATTCAGAAAACACTTCCTGAAGGTGTTTATATTAATGGATTTTTAGAACGAAGCGAATTGGTTAGTAAAACTACTTTTACAGTCGCTGAAAACTTAATTTTAGGCTGCTTAATTGTGATATTTGTGGTCGTTTTATTACTAGGGAATTGGCGTTCAGGTTTAGTTGTTGCTTCGGTTATACCGTTGTGTTTGCTTTTTGCAATTTCATTTATGAATATTTTTGGGATTGATGCTAATTTAATGAGTTTAGGAGCCATTGATTTTGGAATTATCATTGATGGAGCAGTAATAATTGTAGAGTTTATTGCTTTTCAAATTGCCAATAAATCAGTTCATTTAGTGGCACTTCCCATAGAAAATCGTCAGTTAGAAATCGACCAAATCACCTATAAAAGTGCTTCAAAAATGATGAACTCAGCTATTTTTGGGCAATTAATTATTTTGATTGTTTTTATTCCTATTCTTTCTTTAACAGGTATAGAAGGTAAAATGTTTCAACCAATGGCTATTACTTTTAGCTTTGCCTTGATAGGTGCCATGCTTTTATGCTTCACTTATGTTCCTGTAGTAGCCTCTTTGTTTTTGAAACCAAAAGAAGAAAATCCAAAATCCATTTCAAGTAAATTAATCCACAAATTGAATTCTTTGTATTTACCCGTTATTTCATGGGCATTGGATAATACTAAAAAAGTATTGTATACAGCATTTGCATTATTGATTTTGTGTATTGGACTATTTACTACAATGGGTGGCGAATTTATTCCAACTCTTGACGAAGGAGATTTTGTAATACAACCCGTTTTAAAAACGGGAACTTCTCTAACAAAAACAATTGCAACAACCACTAAGATTGAAAAAATAATTCTTAAAAACTTTCCCGAAGTAGATCAAGTTGTCAGTAGGATAGGAGCTGCCGAAGTGCCTACGGACCCAATGTCTATGGAAGAAAGTGATGTTATAGTAAAACTTAAACCCAAATCAGAATGGGTTTCGGCAAGTAGCAAAGACGAATTGGCTGATACAATAAAAAAGGCAATTGCAGAACAAATTCCAAACATGGAAATCGAATTTACACAACCTATCGAAATGCGTTTTAATGAATTAATTTCAGGAACACGTTCGGACATAGCGGTCAAAGTATTCGGAGAAGATTTAAATATTTTAGCTCAAAAAGCGCATGAAATTGAAAAAGCAATTAAAAATGTTGAAGGCGCTTCCGATGTAATCATCGAGAAAACGGAAGGATTACCTCAAATGTCTGTACAATACGATCGCTCTAAAATAGCCCGATATGGACTGAATATTAGTGATTTGAATGAAATAATTGCCCTGAGTTTTGCTGGACAAATCGTTGGAAATGTTTTTGAAGGTGAAAAACGATTTGATATGGTAGTTCGTTTGGATGAAACCCACCGTCATGATATTGAAGATTTACGCAATTTGTATGTTGCCATACCTAATGGGGCTCAAATTCCATTAAGTGAATTGGCTAAAATCGAATATACCGAAGGGCCTGCAAAAATCTCCCGTGATAATACAAACCGAAGAATTGTTATTGGAATTAATGTTAGAAATCGTGATTTAGAAAGTGTTGTTACTGATATTCAAAATATTATTAATACCCAAATTAAACTTCCTTCAGGTTATTATATAAAATATGGTGGTCAATTTGAAAATCTACAAAGTGCCAAATCACGTCTAATGATTGCTGTGCCAATAGCTTTATTATTAATCTTTATCCTATTGTATTTTGCTTTCGGTTCGTTTAAAGAAGCATTAATGGTGTATTCCGCAATTCCGCTTTCGGCAGTAGGAGGTATTCTGTTTTTATGGCTGCGGGATTTGCCTTTCAGCATTTCGGCAGGAGTTGGTTTTATTGCATTATTTGGAATAGCAGTATTAAATGGCATCGTACTTATTGAACATTTCAAGGAATTAAAAAAACAAGGAATGGAAGATATGAACGAACTGATTTTAAAAGGAACCTCTGATCGACTTCGCCCTGTTTTATTGACTGCATCAGCGGCAGCATTAGGTTTCTTACCCATGGCCATTTCCTCCTCTGCAGGAGCCGAAGTACAAAGACCATTAGCCACCGTTGTTATTGGTGGATTGTTTACAGCAACGCTTTTGACCCTGATTGTATTGCCCATTTTATTTAAAGTATTAACCGAAAAAGAATTGAAAAAACCCAAATTCAAAATACATAAAAAAAGGACTTATCTCTTTTTGTTGGGATTATGTACATCGTTTGCCTTTTCTCAAAACACAACTTCTGAATTGGATATTTTAATTGCAAAAGCTATAGAAAACAATAAAGGAATCAAAGCAACTCAACTGCAAACCGAGAAGATGAAAGCCAATATAAAAACGGCAAATACTTTTGAGAAAACTAATATTTATTACAGTTATGATCAAAACAATCTAGCAGCAAATAATGAACCATTGCGTGTATTTGGTTTGCAACAACGATTTGCTTTTCCAACCGTTTACGGAGCTCAAAAAAAAGTAAATACTTCCGAATACGAAAAAGAAAAAGCCAATTTTAGCATTCAAAAAAACAAGCTATCGTTTGAAGTTGCAAAAGTATATGAGCAAATTGTTTATTTTCAAAATGAAGAAAAACTATATTTTTATTTGGATAGTTTGTATCAAAATTTCTCAAAAGCCAGCGACAGACGATTTGAATTAGGAGAAACTAATTATTTGGAAAAAATTACTGCACAATCGAAATTTAGGCAAATAAGAGCTAAGCTTACCCAAATTGATTTTGCTAAAAAAGCACAATACGAACTTTTACAAGCTCTAGTACAATCCGACGAAAAAATCACAATAGAAAGTAGCTTAATAGTGCCTTTTCAATTTCTAAAAAATGATTCAAGTAAAGCATATTATGTTGCTTATTTAGAAAGTATTACTAAAATTTATCAATCGCAAATAGCATTGCAAAAAAAGCATTGGTTACCTGATATTAATTTAGATTATTTTCAAGGAAAAAATAATGGATTATCACAATCTTTATATGGATTTCAGGTTGGGCTAGCTGTTCCATTATTGTTTTCAGGCAATGTATCCAAAACTAAAGTAGCACAATTAGAATTGCAAAGTTGGGAACAACAAAAACTAAATGAAGAACAAAAAATAGAACATTTTTATAGTCAAAAAAACAATGAACTAGCTCAATATCAAGAAAGTATTAATTATTACAATCAATATGGTAAAAAACTATCTGATGAAATTATAAATGTGGCTAATAAAAGCTATACGAATGGCGAAATAGATTTTTTTCAATACATCCAAAGTCTAGAAAACGCAACAACAATTCAAATAGAACATTTAAACACTATTTTGCAATTCAATAGCATTCAATTAAACATACAATATCTTAATTTTTAACTCCTTAAAATGAAATTATTTATATACACACTTGCATTTACTTCGTTATTTTTTTCGTGTAAAGAAAAAAAAACTACTGAAATATTGCCTAAAACGGATGGATTAATTTCGGTTACAAACACACAATTTCAATCTTCAGAAATGGTGATTTCTAAACCAACCGAACAGGATTTTGATATCAAAATTAAAACAACTGGAAAAATTGATGTCCCACCTCAAAACAGAGCAAAAGTAACAACTTTTATTGGTGGTTATGTGAAATCCACATCACTTTTAGTTGGTAATAACGTTATTAAAGGACAAGCTTTATTAACATTAGAAAATACGGAATTTTTGGATATTCAAAAAGAATACCTTGAAATAACCGAACAAATGAAATATCTAAAATCCGAATATGAGCGACAAAAAACATTGTATGATGAAAAAATCACATCACAGAAAAACTATCTAAAAGCAGAAAGTGATTATCGAAAAGCGAAAGCAACTCAGCAAAGTTTAAAAGCAAAATTACAGTTATTAAACATCAACCCTTCTAATGTCGAAAAAGGAAAATTAACATCCATTATAACAATATACTCGCCTATATCGGGTGATATTGTCATAATGAATGCAAATGTTGGTATGCACATAGCACCTGCCGATGTGATTTTAGAAATTGTTGATACTGAACATTTACATCTTGAATTAGCCGTATTTGAGAAGGATATTTTGAATGTTAAAGTAGGTCAGAAAATTAACTTTACCGTTCCAGAAGCCTCAAAAGAAGTTTTTAATGCAGAAGTACATTTGGTAGGTAAATCGATTGAAGGCAACGACAGGACAATTAATGTTCACGGACATTTAGAGGATACTATTAAACAAAAACTGCTAACCGGAATGTTTGTTGAAGCAGACATAATAGTAGGCTCTAAAAAAGGATTAGCAATCCCTATAGAGGCTTTAGTTACTGAAAATCATAAAAATTTTGTACTTTTATTAAAGAATAATAAAAACAATGGCTATTCATTCAAAAAAACAGCCGTTACAATTGGTGAAAAAACAGCTGATTTAGTTGAAATAATTCCAGATGGTACCATAAACGAATCTTCAAAAATACTTACAAAAGGTGTTTTTGATTTAATTAATTAAAAATCATTTAAACAAATAAAATTATGAACGATGCGCATCAACACATGCTTGTGAACCATTTCCCAATTATTGGAACTATTCTAGGTCTTGGAATTTTAATTGCAGGATTACTTTTAAAAAACAATTCAGTCAAAAATACGGCTTATGCTTTATTTGTAATTGCTGCAATTTTTGGTGCATTTAGTATGGCAACAGGAGATGGAGCGGAGGAATTAGTTGAAGATATGCCAAATATTGGGCACCAAATTATTCATGAACATGAGGAAATTGCTGAAAAATTTATTTTGGTAATGTATGCAACAGGTGTTTTTTCTTTACTTTCCATTTTTACTTCTGTGAAAAAACATAAATGGGCTAAAATTTGCTCCTTTCTAACATTACTTTTTGCAATAACAGCGAGTATTTTAGCAAAAAGTGTTGGAACTTCTGGAGGTGAAATTCGCCATACTGAAATCAGAACAAATGAAACAACTCCTGCACCAAGTGGTGTTCAAAAAATACGAACAGAGCAAGAGAATTAAATGATTTTTTTATTAAAAAAGGAGCGAAGTGCTTATATTATTTTTGTTACCCATATAACTCTTTTGTAACTATCATAAAGTAAATAATTATGCTACAACTATCATACTAAAAACAGTATAAAAAAATTATTTATCAGTTTTATATGATAAAATTAGGTTTAAATTTTGTAAATTTAAGGTAAACAATTACGTTCTGTTTTTTTAACTTATCCAATATATAAAAATCGTTATTCCTTGTAAAAAATAAAAAGGTCTGTGTGAATTTTTGTTTAAACTGATAATAATCTTATTTTACTTGAATAGTCAAAACTAAATTTGGATTGGAATAATCAACTAGAATTTTATAATTTACGTGTGATGAAAAATATCAAAATTATCCAAGAATTACATAATTTAGGAATTACAGGCTATCATGAAGTATGCTATAATCCCAGTTATGAGGAATTATATCAAGCAGAGGTTTCTCATAAAAGGAAAGGATATGAAAAAGGAGCCTTAACAGATACAGGGGCTGTAGCTGTAAAAACAGGGGTTTTTACAGGGCGTTCACCTAAAGACCGGTATATTGTAAAAGATGATTGTACAAAAGACACTATCTATTGGGATGACAAAGTTAATTTTCCAACTACAATAGGAATTTGGAATGATTTAAAAAAATTAGTTTTAAAACAACTTTCTACTTCTCCTAAATTGTATGTGGTTGATGCTTTTTGTGGGACCAATGCGGATACAAGACTGAAAGTTCGTTTTGTTATGGAAGTGGCTTGGCAAGCTCATTTTGTAACCAATATGTTTATAAGACCTTCGGTTTATGAATTAGAAAATTTTGGAGCCCCTGATTTTATAGTAATGAATGGTTCCAAAACAACAAATCCAGATTGGAAAGAACATGGTTTGAATTCAGAAAATTTTGTTTTATTTAATCTAACCGAAAAAATCCAAATCATTGGTGGAACATGGTATGGTGGAGAAATGAAAAAAGGAATGTTCTCCATGATGAATTATTATTTACCTTTAAAGGGAATGGCTTCTATGCACTGCTCAGCAAATGTAGGTGAAAAAGGAGATGTAGCCGTATTTTTTGGACTTTCAGGAACAGGAAAAACAACCCTTTCTGCAGATCCAAAACGATATTTAATTGGCGATGATGAACATGGTTGGGATAATAATGGGGTTTTTAATTACGAAGGAGGTTGTTATGCAAAAGTTATTGACTTAACGGAAGATAATGAACCTGATATTTGGAGAGCAATCAAACGGGATGCTCTTTTAGAAAATGTTATTGTGGATGAATATGGCGAAATTGATTATTTTGACCATTCCATTACAGAAAATTCAAGAGTTTCTTATCCTATTTATAATATAAATAAAATTGTACTACCTTCAAAAGCAGGTCATGCCAGCAAAATTATTTACCTTTCAGCTGATGCATTTGGTGTATTACCGCCCGTTTCAATATTAAATGAAGACCAAGCCCAATACCACTTTTTATGCGGCTATACATCTAAATTAGCTGGTACTGAAAGAGGAATTACGGAACCGATACCTTCCTTTTCTCCAGCTTTTGGAGAAGCCTTTTTAACATTACACCCAACAATGTATTCTAAAACATTAATTGGAAAAATGAAAGAACACGGTGCAAAAGCGTATTTAGTAAATACTGGTTGGAATGGTACTGGTAAAAGAATTTCGCTTAAAAATACAAGGGCAATTATCGACGCCATCATTAGTAGTGAAATTGATACTGTTGAAACTAAAAAAATTCCATTTTTGAATTTAACAATTCCTACCGTTTTACCCAATGTAACTGATGAAATTCTTGACCCAAGAGACACTTATAAAGATGAAGCTGAATGGGAACACAAAGCAAAAAATTTATCCCAAAGATATATTGAAAACTTTAAGCAATACGCTAATACCGAAGAGGGTAAACGTTTGATTAGTGCTGGTCCATCAATTGAAATGGTTTTAAATTAAAACTGTTTTTTTATATAAAATAAAACTCATGGAATAATTCGGTTGCCGTTTTACTACTATCAGTTAAGCTTTTCAAATGACTATTTTAACAATTTAATCACCATTCGTTAAATTAAAAATTGCATTTTAAACAAATTATCCCCTATATTTGCAATCGAAATCAAGGGATTACCAAATTAATAATTATGTTATCAAATCAATTACATCATCATCATTTTCATTATTGCTCTCAAGCGATGTGTTAATGGTATGCATGTAAATCATCATATTTAAAAACCCGTTTGAGTACATCAAACGGGTTTTTTATTACTTATCCGTTGTACTCAAACAAAATCTAAACAAAAAAATAAAAAAATGAGTACTTTAAAAATTGCCATTCAAAAATCAGGACGTTTAAACGAAGACAGCATTCAAATCCTTAAAGATGCTGGAATATCTATTGATAATGGAATAGATCAACTAAAAGCCGAAGCTTCTAACTTTCCATTAGAAGTTTTGTATTTGCGAAACTCCGATATTCCTCAATATTTGATTGATGGCGTTGTAGATATTGCTATAGTTGGCGATAATTTATTAGTAGAAAAAGGAAAAAACATTGAAGTTATCCAAAAATTAGGCTTTTCAAAATGCAAAGTATCTGTTGCTGTACCAAAAGCATTCAATTATAC
The DNA here is from genome assembly GCA_947443815.1 of Flavobacteriaceae bacterium. Lineage (GTDB taxonomy): Bacteria > Bacteroidota > Bacteroidia > Flavobacteriales > Flavobacteriaceae > Flavobacterium. The sequence goes on from CANEXR010000001.1 coordinate 38,202, forward strand.
TTCTATCAAAGACCTTGAAGGCATGCGTATTGCAACTTCATATCCCAATACAGTACTTGATTTTTTCAATTCTAAAGGGATAACAGTGGATATTCACCAAATATCTGGCTCTGTAGAAATCGCTCCAAATATTGGTTTAGCCGATGCTATAGTTGATATCGTATCTAGTGGTAGTACATTGTTCAAAAATAATTTGAAAGAGGTAGAAGTTATTTTCAAAAGCGAAGCTGTTTTAGCAATTTCTCCAAAAGTAAGCCCAGAATCTCAAAAAATAATTGACACTTTAAAATTTAGAATAGAATCTGTTTTAAGAGCTAGAAAATCAAAATACATTTTGATGAATGTACCCAACGACAAAGTAGAGGCTGTTGGGCAAATTCTTCCCGTATTGCGTAGTTTAACTGTTTTGCCATTGGCACAAGAAGGTTGGAGTAGTGTGCATTCTGTAATTGACAAAGACACTTTTTGGGAGGTTATTGATAAACTCAAAGAAGCAGGTGCTGAAGGAATTTTAGTTTGCCCAATTGAGAAAATGGTACTTTAAAATTTTAGTTATGAGTCGTCAGTTAAACATTACATGTTTCAACTTTTAATTCATAACATTTAACTTATAACCACATAACATGAACAAAATATACAATCCAAAACCAGAAACTTGGTCTGCAATTTTAGAAAGACCAACAAAGACTGTTGATGATATTGAAGCAACAGTAAAAGAAATTTTTAAAGAAGTTCAGAAAAAAGGAGATGCCGCTGTTGCAAAATACACTTCCCTTTTTGACGGTGCTTCCATCGAAAATATTGAAGTTTCAAAGGATGAAATAGCATTTGCAATTGCAGCTGTGTCTACTGAATTAAAAGAAGCGATTCAATTAGCAAAAAGCAACATAAAAAAATTCCATACTGCCCAAAAAACAAATACTGTTGCTGTAGAAACAATTGAAGGTGTGAATTGCTGGCAAGAAAAAAGACCGATTCAAAAAATTGGTTTGTACATTCCTGGAGGTACAGCACCATTGTTTTCTACTGTTTTAATGCTTGCTGTTCCAGCAGAAATTGCAGGTTGCAACGAAATTGTTTTGTGTTCTCCACCCGATAAAAATGGAGCTATTAACCCCGCTATTTTATATGCTGCAAATTTATGTGGTGTTACAAAAATTTTGAAAGTCGGCGGAATTCAAGCTATTGCAGGAATGACTTTTGGAACAGAATCTATCCCAAAAGTGTATAAGATTTTTGGACCTGGAAATCAATTTGTAACTGTTGCTAAGCAATTGGCAACGCAATTTGGAGTAGCAATTGATATGCCTGCTGGGCCTTCCGAACTACTAATTGTTGCGGACGATACAGCCATACCAGCATTTGTAGCTTCTGATTTATTGTCGCAAGCGGAACATGGTGCAGACAGTCAGGTAATTTTAGTTTCGACTTCAAAACAATTGATAGATGCTGTCGAGGAAGAAATTCAAACTCAAATTGTAGCACTTCCAAGAATGGTGATTGCTCAAAAGGCCATTGCCAATTCAAAATTAATTTATGTTGAAAATGATACTATTGCCTTAGAATTAATCAATGAATATGGACCAGAACACTTTATAATTTGTTCCGAATTTGATGATTTTTATAGTAATGGTGTACATAATGCAGGTTCTGTTTTTATTGGAAATTACACTCCAGAAAGTGCTGGAGATTATGCCTCGGGAACGAATCATACTTTGCCAACAAATGGATATGCCAAGAATTATAGTGGTGTAAATTTAGATAGTTTCACAAAAGCAATGACTTTTCAAAAAATATCTGAAAAAGGCATTCAGAACATTGGGAAAGCAATCGAAATTATGGCTGAAGCAGAAGGATTACAAGCTCACAAAAATGCAGTTACGTTGCGATTGAAGCGTTTAGAATAAAGGTATAAGAATAAATAAGCAAGAATAAAGAAGTAAGAAAATAGAAGAAATAATAACAAGTTTTTTTCTTGTATCTATCTTTTTCTCTCTAAAAAAAACAAACAATGAATTTTGACATCAATAATTTAATTAGAGAAAACGTTAAGTCAATGAAGCCCTATTCGTCTGCCAGAGATGAATTTAAGGATTTCGATACTGCGAATATGATTTTTTTGGATGCCAATGAAAATCCATTTCAAAATGGTGTAAATCGGTATCCAGATCCACAACAAAGTAGTGTAAAATCGGTTTTGGCAACTCAAAGAAATGTAAACCCTAATCAAATTTTACTAGGAAACGGAAGTGATGAAGTCTTGGATTTACTTTTTAGAGCTTTTTGTGAGCCGAAAGTAGATAACATTATTTCATTGCCTCCAACTTACGGAATGTATGGTGTTTTGGCCAATATCAATGCCGTAGAAAATAAAGAGGTACTGCTTTCAACTGATTTTCAGCCACAGGTCGAGCTAATTTTGGAAACTGTTGACAACAATACTAAAATCATCTTTTTATGTTCGCCAAATAATCCAACAGGAAATTCCTTTTCGGATGAAAGTGTGCTAAAATTACTGGAGAATTTCAAAGGTTTGATTGTAATTGACGAAGCGTATATTGACTTTTCAGAAAAGAAAAGTTGGTTGGCAAAAATAAACGAATATCCAAATTTGGTTATCACACAAACGTTATCAAAAGCGTACGGTTTAGCAGGAATTCGATTGGGAATTTGTTATGGTTCAGCTGAAGTAATTTCGGTTTTAAACAAAATTAAACCTCCTTATAATGTAAATGAATTGACACAAGTAAGGGCTTTAGAAAGATTGAGAAATCCTGATAAAATAAAATCAGAAATAGCTTCTATTATTGAACAAAGAGAAAAATTACTTAAAGTATTACTTGATGTTAATTTTGTTGAAAAAAGCTATCCAACAGAAGCTAATTTTATTTTGATAAAAGTAGATGATGCCAATAAAAGATACGATGAATTAATTGCCAAAGGAATTGTAATTCGAAATAGAACAACACAAGCTTTATGTAAAAATACTTTGCGTTTGACTATTGGAACAGAAGAAGAAAATAGGAAGTTGATGGAGGCGTTAACAAAATAAAACTAAAAAAATAAGCCGCAGATTTCATGGATTAAACGGATTTTTTAAATCTTTTGAATCATTTTAATCTGTGGCTAACAAAAATATTTAAAATGAAAAAAATACTTTTTATAGACCGCGACGGAACCATGGTTTTAGAGCCAAATGATTATCAATTGGACAGTTTTGAAAAATTAGAATTTTACCCAAAAGCTTTTCAATATTTAGGGAAAATTGCTGCCGAATTGGATTTTGAATTGGTAATGGTGACCAATCAAGACGGTTTAGGTACAGATTCACACCCAGACGCTAACTTTTGGCCCGTGCATAATTTGGTAATGAAAGCTTTTGAAAATGAAGGCGTAGTTTTTAGTGATGTTCTGATTGACAAAACATTTCCACACGAAAACGTACCTACTCGCAAACCAGGAACGGCAATGTTGACAAAATACATCAACAATTCCGAATATGATTTAGCAAATTCATTTGTAATTGGAGATCGAATTACCGATGTAGAATTGGCTAAAAATTTGGGTTCAAAAGCTATTTTCATCAGCACAAATGAAGAATTGGGAAGCGATGAGATTTCATCTAAAAGACACGAATTGGATGCCGTTATTGCTTTGCAAACCACAGAATGGAAAACGATTTATGAATTTCTAAAATTAGAGGAACGTTCCGCGTCTATTACCCGAAAAACCAATGAAACCGATATTTATATCCATTTAAATTTGGATGGAACAGGAAAAAGCAAAATCGAAACAGGAATTGCTTTTTTCGACCACATGTTGGATCAAATTGCACGTCATGGGCAGATGGATTTGGAGATTTTGGTAAAAGGTGATTTGGAAGTGGATGAACACCACACAATCGAAGACACGGCAATTGCTTTGGGAGAAGTTTTTGCGAAAGCGTTAGGAAATAAATTAGGAATCGAACGTTATGGGTTTTGTTTGCCAATGGATGATTGTTTAAGCCAAGTCGCTATTGATTTTGGAGGTAGAAATTGGTTGGTTTGGGAAACCGAATTCAAACGGGAAATGGTGGGCAAAATGCCAACAGAAATGTTCTATCATTTCTTCAAATCATTTTCAGATGGAGCCAAAGCCAACATCAACATCAAAGCCGAAGGGATCAATGAACACCACAAAATTGAAGCAATTTTTAAAGCTTTTGCAAAAGCGATAAAAGTAGCCGTAAAGAGAGATACTGAGAAGATGATTTTACCGAGTACGAAAGGAATGCTTTAAATTTATAATTTCCTACAAGTTTTTTTAAACTTTGTGGGTA
>CANEXR010000002.1 GCA_947443815.1 Flavobacteriaceae bacterium
AAATTCCAAAAACAATTAAGTCAAGAATTGAACCTAAAGTGATGATTTTACCTAAATTTCCTTGTGCTTTCATACTTTGAATCCCTTCCACAAAATCATAATGCGTAAAAAAAGTGATGAATATATAACTACCTAATAAGGAAGCTATTATGCCGATAAAAAAACCTAATAACAAATCTATTTTATTCATTCCATTTCCAATTGTTAAGTTGTTGCATGCTATGATATGCCGTTAAGTCAAATTGAACGGGTACAATGGATACATAACCATTGTCTAAAGCCCATTCATCGGTATCTTCTCCCTTGTCTAGATTTACAAATTCACCTGCAAGCCAATAATAATCTTTTCCTTGAGGTGTTTTTCGTTTGTCGAATTTTTCCACCCATAAAGCTTTAGCTTGACGACAAATTTTTATTCCTTTTATGGATTCTTTTTTAAGTTTTGGAAAGTTAACATTTAATATTACACCTTCTGTTAAACCATTTTCTAAAACTTCCAAGCATATTTTTTTTACATAAGATTGGATGGGTTCAAAATCAGCATTCCAATCGTAATCCGATAATGAAAAACCGATAGCAGGAATACCTTCAATACCCGCTTCAACAGCAGCACTCATGGTTCCAGAATAAATGACATTAATAGACGAATTGGAGCCATGATTGATACCTGATACGCATAAGTCTGGCTTTTGTTTTAGGATTTCATTTACGGCAAGTTTTACACAATCAACTGGGGTGCCAGAGCAGCTATAGGTAATTATAGAATCACCTTCTTTTGAAATTTTATTCAAGTACAAAGTGCTGTTTATCGTTATAGCATGTCCCATTGCGCTCTGAGGTTTATCGGGTGCGACAACAACTACATCGCCAATTTCTGCCATTATGGCTATAAGCGACTGAATGCCAGGTGCAGAAACACCATCGTCATTGGTTACTAAAATTAAAGGACGTGTTTTTATCATGATTCACTACTTTTCAAAAGATTTTTTTTGAGATTTTTAACCCGATATAATGTATCAAAAAGTCTTTTTTTAAACAAAGAAAACAAAATTTATCAACTTGAAACATTAATAGTAGGACAAAAAGAACAATTTTATATCTTTAACAAAAAATTATGCAGGCCCCGCCATTGTTGGCATAGTTTTTACCGTAACTTAGATTTAAAAATTAGATGAATACTATTATTGATTATATGAAAAGAAATTATAAAATACTCTTAGCTGTTGTATGCCTTTCGGTAACCTTGTTCGCTTTTAAAATGAATACAGGGAATACTTCAGATACTGATCCCGAAAAAGATAAATTACTTTTAGAACTTTTGACTTTTGTAATCGAAAAAGGACATTACAATCCTGCAGCAATTGACGATACTTTTTCTAAAGGTGTTTATAAAGATTTTATTCAAGCATTAGACCCATCTAAACGCTTTTTCTTGCAATCGGATATTGATGAGTTTTCTAAATATGAAACTGAATTAGACGATCAATTGATGAATAAGGAATTAACCTTTTTTGACCTTACCTATCAAAGATTGATGATGCGTATGGAGGAAAGTAAAGCAATTTACAAAGCTGTTTTGAGCAAACCATTTGATTATACAATTGACGAGAGTTTCAATACTGATTATGAGAAATCGCCTTATGCAAAAAATGATGCAGAACTTAAAGACAGATGGCGAAAACAAATTAAATTATCCACTTTGTCTTCTATAGTGGATCGTATGGAAATGCAAGATAATAAAGGCAAAAATAATTTAGAAAAAGGAAATAAAGAAACTACAGCACCCTTGAAAGAAGGCGAAGAGTTTCAGGAAAGCTATTATGATAAAACTAAAGCGAATGCTACTACAGCACCTGAAAAAATAAAAACTTTTGAAGAATTAGAAAAAGAGACTAGAGCGAATTCCGCAAAATCATTAGATGAATATTTTGGTTTTATAAAAGATTTAGATCGTAATGATTGGTTTTCTGTTTATCTAAACTCAATAACTGCTCGATTTGATCCCCATACCAATTATCTTGCTCCCGAAGAAAAAGAGCGTTTTGATGTAAGTATTAGTGGAAAACTAGAAGGAATCGGCGCACGTCTTCAAAAGAAAAATGATTTTACTGAAATTTCAGAATTGATTTCTGGGGGTCCTGCTTGGAGAGGTAAACAGTTAGAATCTGGTGATTTAATTATGAAAGTGGCTCAAGGAAACCAAGAAGCGGTAGATGTTGTAGGAATGCGTTTGGATGATGTTGTCAAAAAAATTAAAGGACCAAAAGGGACCGAAGTACGTCTTACGGTTAAAAAAGTAGATGGTACAATTACGGTTATTTCGATTATAAGAGATATTGTTGAAATTGAAGAAACGTATGCCAAATCAAGTATTGTTAATAAAAACGGATTAAAATATGGTATTATTTATTTGCCAAAATTCTATATTGATTTTGAAAATAAAGACGGCAGAGATGCAGGGAAAGACATTGCTATTGAAGTAGATCGATTGAAAAAAGCAGGTGTAAACGGAATTGTCCTAGATGTTCGTGATGATGGTGGAGGTTCATTGTCTACTGTAGTTGATATTGCAGGATTATTTATTGAAGAAGGACCAATTGTTCAAATTAAATCAGCTGGTAGAAAAAAAGAGGTTTTATACGATCGAGATAAAAAAATAGAGTGGGATGGTCCGTTAGTAATCATGGTAAATAGTTTTTCTGCTTCGGCTTCAGAAATTTTGGCGGCAGCTATACAAGATTATAAAAGAGGAATTATCATAGGAAGTAAACAAACCTATGGCAAAGGAACGGTTCAAAACGTTATTGACTTAAACCAATTTGTGCGCAGTAGTTCAATGGGAGATTTAGGCGCATTGAAAACGACTACTCAAAAATTTTATAGAATAAATGGCGGTTCTACCCAACTTGAAGGTGTAAGTAGTGATATTGTTATGCCAGATCGATATGCCTATTTAAAAATGGGGGAACGTGATGTTGATAACGCAATGCCTTGGGATAAAATTGACAAGGCTGAATATACGGTTTGGACAAAGAATTCTAATTTTGATCAAGCTATTATCAATAGTAAAAATAGAATTGCTCAAAACTCACAATTTAAATTAGTTGAGGAAAATGCTAAATGGATTGATAGTAGAAGCGAGGATAATACCTATAGCTTGAATATTGATAAATTTAAAGTTGCTCAAACTGAGATTGAAGGAAAAGCAAAAAAATACAAACCAATTTTAGATTATAAAAACACTTTAAACTTCACCTCATTGCCTTATGAATTAGAAGTAATGGTGAATGATCCTGCTTTGAAAGAAAAAAGAGAACGTTGGCATGAAGCTTTATCAAAAGATATTTATGTTGAAGAAGCATTGAATGTTTTAGATGATTTACAAGCAAAAGGAATTGTCAAAAAGAATGTTTCTACTAAATTAAAAACGGATAAATTAGTTAAATCATAAGTTTATATAGAAAATATTGAACGGATTTTAAATTTAAAAACGCTCCTGAGATGAAAAATTTCTGGAGCGTTTTAGTTTTGTTAATGAATGTTGTATCAATCCAATTTAAAAATATGAAAAAACAGATGTGGTTTCGTTTTGTCGTTGTTCTAGTAAGTGCTTTTCTTTTTTCTTTTTGTAAAAATAATACCAATGAGATTAAATTTGATAGTGGTGCAAATGACAATAGCATTTCTAAAATAATTCCAAAAAACGCACAGCATCTTAGTAAAGAAAGTCCTAGGATGAATAATACGTTTTATTTTGATTTTTTGCCTTCATCAACAACAAACCAAATTGTTAAACATGATTTTTATAGTCTGTCTTACAATGAAAATTATGAACAAGCGGAATGGGTTGGTTATGAATTAAAGAAGGAATATATAAAAAACAGCACTTTTAAAAGACCCTTTTTTATTGAAGATCCAAAAGTCAAATCACAATCTGCGGATTGGCGTAATTATAAAAAATCGGGCTATGATAAAGGGCATCTTTGTCCTGCGGGTGATATGGAATTTTCTTGGAATGCTTATAAAGATACTTTTTTCACATCGAATATCTCGCCTCAATTACACGATTTTAATAGTGGAATTTGGAACAGATTGGAAGAGAAAACACGGTATTGGGCGGTTAAATACGATGGTGTTTATGTGATTACAGGAGGAGTTTTAGAATCAGGATTAAAAACGATTGGGGAGGAAAAAGTCTCGGTGCCAAAGTATTTTTATAAAGTTGTATTGGATGATTCACAAGGGAAATATAAGATGATTGGTTTTTTGGTTCCTGCAGTAGACAGTAATAAAGCACTCTATGATTTTGTGGTGCCTGTAGATAAAATTGAAGCAATGACGGGGATTGATTTTTTTCCTAAATTGGCGGATAAAATAGAAAATCAATTGGAAAAAAGTAATCTTTATAAGGACTGGAGTTTCAAGTAGCCCTGATAGTAATGGAAAGCTTTTGCCGACTCGTTTATTAGTTTTTATGGTTTGTCAAAGCGACCAACGGAAGCTCTTGAGAAAACAATAAAAACTGTAACGAGACAAAAAACTTGTAATGAATAGCAGGAATAAGCTCTAAAGAATTCAAAGAATCGTTTTTACCATTCGTTTACTTTATTAGCATCCATTTTCAAAAAGATAAAGAGTAAAATTGTGAATCCCCAAAGTCCCGAACCACCGTATGAGAAAAAGGGTAGGGGTACTCCAATGGTTGGAAAAATGCCTGCGACCATGGCAATATTGACAAAGAAATGAATGAATAGAATTCCAGCTACACAATATCCATAGACTCTACTGAATTTTGTTTTTTGTCTTTCAGCTAGGTAAATTAGTCTAAGAAACAGGCCTACAAATAGTCCAATCACGACGATACAACCTATAAATCCCCATTCTTCACCCACAGTTGTGAATATATAATCTGTATGTTGTTCAGGGACGAATCCCCCTTTGGTTTGTGTACCTTCTAGAAACCCTTTGCCTAACCAACCGCCTGATCCGATAGCTATTTCTGATTGGTTCGTGTTGTATCCGATACCTTTTGTATCCACTGATTTTCCTAATAATATATTGAAACGATCCCTATGGTGTTGTTTGAATACATTTTCGAAAACATAGTTAACGGATAAAACAAATCCAGATATGATGGCAAAAAGAATTCCACTTAAAACAATATTTCTATCACCTAATCTTGATTTAAAATGAATGATGATTAGTATTAACAATGCAATCAGAATTACATATTGCGGTTGAAGTACTAAGGTCATTACAAATAAAAGTATGGTTATAAAACCTGTCCAAACATACCAAGCCGGTAAACCTTCACGATACAAAACTAAAATGAATATACTATATATTAAAGCACTTCCTGGATCCGGCTGAGGTAGTATTAGGAATACGGGTAAAAATACGATTGCTAAAGCTTGTACTTGTCTATTTACATCTTTTAAATTGATTTGTGTGTCGCTTAAATATTTGGCTAATGCTAATGCTGTTGCTGCTTTTGCAAATTCAGAGGGTTGTAGTGTAAAACTTCCAAAGCCATACCAACACCGTTGTCCAGCAATTGTTTTTCCGAATATAAATAGTCCTGCTAATGAGAGCAACGAAACGCCATAAATAATACTTGCATATTTTTCATAGAATTTTCCGTCCACAAAGAGTATGATAAAAATTAATGGAATGGTTAAAATGATAAATATAAGTTGTTTATCTGAAGTGCCTTCCATGGATGAAAGGGAAGAAGAATAAATGTTTAACCAACCCATGAGTACTAATACACTATAGATTATGACGCATGTCCAGTCTAGATTATTCGATACGCTTTGGTTTTTCATTTGAAATGAATCGCTGATTAATGTTGTTGTTTAGTGGAATCTATTTTTATCTTTGGAGTTTTTGTTTTACTTTTTAAAATAGAGTCTTGTAGTCGTAATTGTAATTTTACAGTTTCAGATAGACCTCCTAATTTTGCATAGCGTCCTTGTAAACTGGTATTTAATATTCGGGTCTCTAGATCAGTTCTCGTAATTTTCTGTCTGAGGTATTTTTCAATCATCAAACTAGCAATTGGTCCAGCAATAGTGGCGCCATATCCGCCATTTTCAATCATAATAGCAATGGCAATTTTAGGATTGTCTTTTGGAGCAAACGCTACAAATATAGAGTGATCCTCTAGTTTTGTTCTTTTGCCATCAATTTTTGCAAAATTCTCGGCTGTACCAGTTTTACCACAGATATCTATTCCTTCAACCCTTAAATAATAAGCAGTACCTAAGTTATAAACATCAAACAAACCACTTATCATAGGTTTGAAATATTTTTTATCTATGGTTGTTACATGTTTGGTTGTAAATTTTTTATCGATTGTTTCTCCTTCAATTTTTTTTATAATATGAGGCGTATAATAATACCCTTCATTTGCAACAGTTGCCATCATATTAGCTAATTGAATTGGGGTCATCAAAACTTCACCTTGTCCAATAGCATTTGAAATAATTGTTTTTCCGCTCCAACCCCAATCAGGATACATTTTTTTATAGGTTTTAGAATCTGGAATTTTTCCTTTTTTTCCAGTTGGCAAATCATATCCCATAAATTGTCCTAATCCAAAACTTTTTATATGATTGCTCCAAACATCAATAGCATATGGTGCTTTTGCGTATTTAGCTATTGTTCGTAAATATACATTTGAAAAATAGGCATTACAAGATTTGTAAATTCCAACGTGAAGATCACGTACACCACCCCCACAATGGCATCCTTGAAATCTCCCTCTGGCATAAGAGAAACCATGATTGCAGATAAAAGTTGTCTGCTCATCAACCACTCTTTCTTGAAGTCCGACAAGCCCAGTCATGATTTTGAACGGTGAGCCTGGAGGGTACTCTGCTAATAATCCTCTGTCATACAACGGTTTTGCGATTGAGTCTCGGTACAGTCTGGTGTAGTTTTTAGATCTTTGCCTGCCAACTAATATGGATGGATCATAAGAAGGAGCCGTTACCAATGCTAGAATTTCACCGCTTTTAGGCTCAATAGCTACAATTCCACCTCTTTTATTAATCATTAATTCTTCACCATATTTTTGAAGTACGGCATCAATTGTTAGATTTATATCTTCACCCTGAACAGCAGTTGTATCATATTTGCCCTCTTTATAGGATCCAATTTCTCGGTTGTATTTGTCTTTTTGAATGTATTTTACGCCTTTTATCCCTCTTAAAGTTTCTTCGTAACTCTCTTCTACTCCTTGTTTTCCTATTAAATCACCACTATTATAATAAGGATTTTTTGCTACAAGCCTTTCATTGACTTGTGTTATAAAACCAAAAATATTTGCGCCAAATGCAACTTCATAATCACGAAGAGACCGCTTCTGAAAATAAAATCCTTCGAATTTTCTTATTTTTTCTTGAAAAGCAGCAAATTCACTTTTGTTTAATTGTGGCAAAAAAACGGAAGGTAATCTCGGGCTATAGATTTTAGCCTTTTCCATTTTTTTTATAAAATCTTCTTTTGTAATGTTCAATAATTGACAAAATTCTAATGTATCCGTGTTTTTTAATTCTCGTGGGATGACCATAATGTCATAAGAGGCCTGATTAGCTACTAATAATTTTCCATTTCGATCATAAATATAGCCTCGCTCGGGATAGTCATATTTTATTTTTATAGCGTTATTATCCGATTTTAATTTAAAAGAATCATCAATAATTTGCAAATAAAATATCCGTATCACTAGCAACGATGCTGCAATGATAATCAAGGAAGGCAACAAGACTTTTCTCATCTTTTGTTAGGCTTAATAAGATATATTATTACGATACAAATAATTATTGTAAATATAGAGCTGAATATGGTTCTTAAAAGGATGTCCCAAATAAAGCTAAACTGAAATGCTTCTAATAAAAACAAGACAAGATGATGTATGACCACAGAAAGTAAAATGAAAGAGAAACGCTCTGGTGTTAATACATCGTTTAGTTTTACAGTTTGGTATTCATAGCTAAGTCCAAATGAAAATTTAAATAAATAAGGTCTAAAATAAGCTAGTGTTAAACAGGATGCAGCATGTATTCCGCCTGAATTACTAAACATATCCATAATTAGTCCAAGCAAAAAACTTGCAATCAATAGCCCTGATTTGTTGCCATTAACAGGATATAAGATTATAAAAAGCAGGTATGGAAAAGGACTTATAAATCCGAAAAAATTCATGTTGTTGAAAACAATAATTTGCATTGCCAACAGCAGAATAAATCGAAATATATTGACTAATAAAGCACTATTCATCCTCCACTTTTTTTTCTAAATTGATTAGTTCTTCTCGATTTTTACTTTTGATGATATAAACATGTCCTAAATTTGTCATATCATTGAATAGTTTCACATCCAATGTATAATAATTGGTTTGATTGTCCGTATAAATTTTGTCGATAGTACCAATATTGATGTTTTCTGGAAAAATAACAGATTGTCCACCTGTTACTATAGTATCTCCTTTGCGAATAGCGGCTAATCTAGGTACATCGATTAATTGAACAAAACCGGTGCTTTTTCCATTCCAAATTAAAGAACCAAAATGATTTGATTTTTTAATCTTTGCATTAATCTGAGACTTTTTGTTTAAAATACTAATCACGGTTGCATAATGCGCAGAAGTATTATCAATTATTCCCACGATTCCTAAACTATTGACTACCCCCATGTCGGGTTTAACACCTTGTAATGCGCCAGAATTCAATGTTAAATAGTTTTCATACACATTATAGGAGTTGTGTATCACTTTCGAAACAATGATGTCTGTAGGTTTTACTCCTTTTAAACTGTCTAATTTTTGAATTTGTGTAGTGTCTTTTTTATTAAATAAAAGGCTCTTTAACTGTGCATTTTCCATGGCCAATGCATCATTTTGAGTTCTTAAATTCAAATATTCATTGACATTATTAACTCTTTCGTATACCCCACCACTCAGAAAATTCGCAGAACTAATGATTTTACTTCTATGAAAAGAGTGGGATTGTATGGTAAGCGCTAACGATATACCCAAAAGCAGCAAAAACAGTATGCGATTACTGTTTTTAAAAATAAAATTAAATATTTGCTGCATTTTCTAAATGTATAATGTAAATAATTAGATGTATTATTTTATGATTTGGCTGCTGAAAAAATCCTGTTTTAAATCAAAATTCAAAAAAAATTCGATTATTTAATCAAGATACTTTTGAATTTAACAATATTTTTTAAGGCCATACCTGTTCCTCTAACTACTGCTCTTAATGGGTCTTCTGCAATATAAACAGGTAAATCTGTTTTTTGCGAAATTCTTTTGTCAAGTCCTCTTAACATCGACCCACCACCCGCAAGATAAATACCAGTATTGTAGATATCGGCGGCTAATTCTGGAGGTGTTTGAGACAAGGTTTCCATAACAGCATCTTCAATTCGTTGAATCGATTTGTCCAATGCTTTTGCAATTTCACGATACGAAACTTCGACTTGTTTTGGTTTTCCAGTAAGTAAATCTCTACCTTGAACGGACATATCTTCAGGGGGAGTTTCTAAATCTTCGATTGCAGCTCCAATTTGAATTTTTATTTTTTCAGCAGTACTTTCTCCAACAAAAAGATTGTGTTGGGTACGCATGTAATATACAATGTCATTTGTAAAAACATCACCCGCAATTTTTACGGACTTGTCACATACAATTCCACCAAGTGCAATTACGGCAATTTCAGTTGTTCCTCCACCAATATCAACAATCATGTTTCCTTTTGGTTGCATAATATCGATACCAATACCAATTGCTGCTGCCATTGGTTCATGGATTAGATACACTTCTTTACCATTAACTCTTTCGCAAGATTCTTTTACGGCTCTCATCTCAACTTCGGTAATTCCAGAAGGGATACAAACTACCATTCGCAAAGCGGGAGTAAACATTCTTTTTTTCAATGCAGGTATGCTTTTTATAAACATACTAATCATTTTTTCAGAAGCATCAAAATCTGCAATTACACCGTCTTTCAAAGGTCTTATCGTCTTAATGTTTTCATGTGTTTTACCCTGCATCATGTTGGCTTCTTTACCAACAGCAATGATTTTTCCAGAAACTCTGTCTCGGGCAACTATAGATGGGCTATCAATTACAACTTTATCATTGTGGATGATTAAAGTGTTAGCGGTACCAAGGTCTATCGCAATATCCTCGGTCATGAAATCAAAAAATCCCATAAGTTTTTTAAGGGTTTAAAATGTTAAAAATAAGTGATGTGCAAAGTTAAACAAATTAATGTTTAAAATGACGCGTTCCTGTAAATACCATTGCAACTTTATTTTCATTACAATAGTCAATACTTAATTGATCTTTTATAGATCCACCAGGTTGAATTACGGCTGTGATTCCAGCTTGTTTGGCAATTTCCACACAATCTGGGAAAGGGAAAAAAGCATCACTTGCCATTGAAGCGCCTTTTAAATCGAAACCAAAAGTCTTCGCTTTTTCTATAGCTTGTAATAAGGCATCCACACGAGAAGTTTGCCCAGTTCCAGAGGAGATTAATGTTCCATTTTTTGCAAAAACAATCGTATTTGATTTGGTATTTTTACAAACTTTTGAAGCAAAAATCAAATCTTCAATTTCTTGTTCCGTTGGTGTTGTTATAGTAACGGTTTTTAAGTCTTCTTTATTGTCAGTGATGTTGTTTCTTTCTTGAACTAGAATACCGTTTAAACAAGTACGAACTTGTTTTTGAGGTAATGCTACTTCATTTTGTACCAGAATAATTCTGTTTTTCTTTTCTTGTAAAATAGCAAGTGCATCGGTATCAAATTCAGGTGCAATAACTACTTCACAAAACAATTTGTTTATTTCTGTAGCGGTAGCAACATCTATTTTTTTATTAGCTATCAAAACTCCCCCAAATGCAGATGTAGGATCGCAGGCTAATGCAGCATTATAAGCATCACTAATCGTTTCTCTTGATGCTAATCCACAGGCATTATTGTGTTTTAAAATAGCAAAAGTTGGACCGTCATTTTTAAATTCATTAATTAAATTTACTGCGGCATCAACATCAAGTAAGTTATTGTATGACAATTCTTTCCCGTGTACTTTATTGAACATGGCTTCGAAATCTCCAAAGAAAAATCCTTTTTGATGCGGGTTTTCACCGTATCTCAATACTTGGCCATTTGCAATACTTTCTTTATAAATAGTTTCGTCAGTATTAAAGTAATTAAAAATTGCTCCATCGTAATGCGAAGAAACATGAAAGGCTTTTGTAGCCAATAGTTTTCTGTCAGCAAGTGTTGTAGCGCCATTTTGATTGGTAATCAAATCCAAAAGCAAACTGTATTCTTCAACAGAAGCTACAATTACGGTGTCTTTGAAGTTTTTTGCGGCAGCACGAATCAATGAAATGCCACCAATATCTATTTTTTCAATAATATCTTCTTCGCTTGCTCCTGAAGCAACTGTTTTTTCAAACGGATATAAATCAACTATAACTAAATCAATTTGCGGAATATTGTATTCCTGCATTTGTTGTACATCACTTTCATTATCCTGACGATTCAAAATACCTCCAAAAACTTTTGGGTGTAATGTTTTTACTCTACCACCAAGTATAGATGGGTAGGAAGTAACATCTTCAACAGGAATTACAGGGATTCCCAAGTTTTTTATAAAATCTTCGGTTCCTCCGGTAGAATAAAGAGTGACATTTTGCGAATGTAATTTTCTCACTATTGGTTCTAAACCTTCTTTTGAAAATACCGAAATTAATGCGGATTGAATTGTTTTTGTTGTGTTCATTGTATAGTTAGAATTATAAAGTGCAAAAATAGTTTTTTTTTGATTATAAAATTCAATCAATTACTGTAACATTATCTTAAAAAATCACACCAATGGGTTAGTAGATTTTTATTAGGTTTTAGAATAAAATTTATAGAATTTTACAGTAACGTAAATTTACAGTGTATGTTAGTCTATCTTCGATTGTTGAAAGAGAGTTTTAGTTTTGCCATGAATGCTTTGCGCAATAACAAATTGAGAACTTTACTTTCTTTATTAGGCGTTACTATTGGTATTTTTTCCATTATTGCGGTACTTGCTGCTGTAGATTCTTTGGATAGAAAAATCACAAAAGATTTGAGTAGTTTGGATAAAAACACCATTTATCTGATGAAGTTTTCTTTCGGTCCTTCCGAAATTCCTCAATGGAAGCGAGAACAATTTCCAAACGTTAAGTATGATGAATACACTTATATGAAAGGTGTTATGACGAATACAGATCAAATGGGATATCAAATTTTTACCAAAAGAGAATCAATAAAATACGATTCAAATACGGTTAGTGACATTAATATTGTTCCAGTGTCTCATGAATTTATTGACATTCAGGGTTTGGAATTTGAAAAAGGCAGGTTTTACAATGAATCTGAAGCCAATTCTGGGGCTACAGTAATTGTTTTGGGGAATGAAATTGCTAAGTCATTATTTGAAGATGCTGAACCTATTGGTAAAAATGTACGTCTGTATGGAAAACGCTTTACCGTTATTGGTGTTCTAAAAAAAGAAGGAGCAGGTTTGTTTGGGGATAGTAATGATACATCTGCCTATATTCCAGTTAATTTTGTGCGTCAATTATATGGAGATAACAATACTTCACTAACCAATGTTATCATTTTTAAACCCGAAAGAGGAGTTGATATGGACGCCTATAAAGATGAAATATCTCAAAAATTAAGAAATTATCGCGGATTGAAAGCTGGAGAAATTGATAACTTTTTTATCAACGTATTTTCTGGATTTACTGATTTTATAGATGGTATTTTGGGACAAATGAATGTTATGGGCTGGGTTATCAGTGCATTTTCACTATTAGTTGGCGGTTTTGGGATAGCTAATATTATGTTTGTTTCTGTAAAAGAGCGTACGAACTTAATTGGAATCCAGAAATCATTAGGCGCCAAAAATCGATTTATATTATTTCAATTTTTATTTGAAGCAGTAATTCTTTCTGTAATTGGTGGAATTGTAGGTTTGTTTTTGGTTTGGCTTATCTCTGTGATACTAACAAAAGCATTAGATTTTGAATTTGTTTTGGGTATGGGAAATATAATTTTAGGAACAGGATTGGCGGCCATTATTGGGTTGATTTCAGGAATTTTACCTGCAATCACAGCTTCAAAATTAGACCCTGTAGAAGCAATTAGAACTGGTATGTAATATTTTAAACCCTTTAAAATCAATGGTATGAAATGCTTGAATGGTTTTTTTAAAAAACAATTTTGAGTTTTTGTAACCTAAAAAATATTAATTTATTAAAATAAAATACCCCCAAATAGTGTCTAACTTTTTTGGGGGCAGTCTATTAACTTGGTATTTTATTTATCTGATGTTATTATTCTGAATCAAATCGATATACAAGTTGATTTTATCTTTCAATTCTTTTCTAGGGGTTATAAAATCTAAAAAACCATGTTCCAGAAGAAACTCTGCGGTTTGAAAACCTTCTGGCAAATCTTTACCAGTTGTGTCACGAACCACTCTTGGTCCAGCAAAACCGATTAATGCACCTGGTTCAGAGATGTTAATGTCTCCTAACATAGCATAAGAAGCGGTTGTCCCTCCTGTGGTTGGATCTGTACACAATGAAATATAAGGTAATTTTGCTTCGGCTAGTTGTGCTAATTTAACAGACGTTTTGGCTAATTGCATTAGTGAGTTTGCCGCTTCCATCATTCGAGCTCCACCAGATTTTGAAATCATGATAAAAGGCATGTTGTTTTTGATGGCATGGTCAATTCCACGAACAATTTTTTCTCCAACAACGCCACCAATTGAACCTCCAATAAATGCAAAATCCATACAACAAATAACAACATCTTTGCCTTTAGATTTTCCAACTCCAGTACGAACGGCATCTTTAAGTTTGGTTTTTTCCATCACATCTTTCAAACGGTCTGCATATTTTTTTGTATCTACAAAATGCAAAGTATCTTTAGAAGTCATGTTTTTGTCTAATTCCACAAATTCATTATTGTCGAATAAAATTTCGAAATAAGTATCACTTCCAATTCTAACATGAAAATCATCCTCTGGGCTCACGTACAAATTGCGTGCAAGCTCGTCAGCATCAATAATTTTTCCAGTTGGAGACTTGTACCATAGTCCTTTTGGGACGTCCATTTTGTCTTCGGTAGCAGTTGTAATTCCTTTTTCTTTTCTTTTAAACCAAGCCATATTATTTGTTTTTGTTGTTTTAGGTTACAGGTTTAAAGTTGTGAAACTTGAAACCTGAAACTTTAAACTTTTACACTAAAGTGTATTTACGTTGTTCAAGTCAGCAAAAGCTTGTTCAAGTCTTGTGTTAAATGTTACTTCGCTTTCTCTCATCCATTTTCTTGGATCGTAATGTTTTTTGTTAGGAACATCAGCACCTTCTGGATTCCCAATTTGAGTTTTTAGGTAATCAATGTTTTTTACCATGTAATCACGAATTCCTTCTGTAAATGCAAATTGTAAGTCAGTATCGATATTCATTTTGATTACACCGTAGCTAATTCCTTCTCTTATTTCTTCAAGTGTAGAACCTGAACCACCATGGAAAACAAAATCAACTGGGTTGTGTCCTGTATTGAATTTGTTTTGAACGTAATCTTGAGAATTTTTTAAGATTTTTGGAGTTAATTTTACGTTTCCTGGTTTGTAAACTCCGTGAACATTTCCAAAAGCAGCTGCAATTGTAAATTTAGGGCTCACTTTTGAAAGCTCTTCGTAAGCATAAGCCACTTCCTCAGGTTGTGTGTATAATTTTGAACTATCTACATCAGAATTGTCAACACCATCTTCTTCTCCACCTGTAATTCCAAGTTCGATTTCTAATGTCATTCCCATTTTGCTCATTCTAGCCAAATATCCTTTGCAAATTTCGATGTTTTCTTCAATTGGCTCTTCAGATAAATCAATCATGTGTGACGAGAACAATGGTTTTCCTGTTGCAGCAAAATGTTTTTCAGAGGCATCTAATAACCCATCAATCCAAGGTAATAATTTTTTTGCGCAGTGGTCAGTATGTAAAATGACAGTCGCTCCATAAGCTTCTGCCAAAGTGTGAATATGTAAAGCTCCAGCAATTCCACCAGCGATAGCTGCTTTTTCACCAGCATTAGAAAGTCCTTTTCCTGCATTAAATTGTGCTCCACCATTTGAAAATTGGATGATAACTGGAGCATTTAGTTTTGCTGCTGTTTCAAGAACACCGTTGATAGTATTTGATCCAGTAACATTTACTGCGGGTAGTGCAAATCCTTTTTCTTTTGCATAATTGAAAATCTCTTGTACTTGATCTCCTGTAGCTACGCCCGGTTTTATGTTGTGTGCCATTGTAATTTTTTTAAATTATTTTTTAGTTTTTAGTTTGCAAAAATAAGAATTAATTAGCATTAGAACGGATAATTTATTCCAAAATTTAAAACAGAACGCCCAAAATTGTATTCTTTAAACCATCTACGACCATTTTCATAAGCAGGATTATAGGTTTTAAATCCTAAATCAAAGCGAATTACAAAAAAACTTAAATCATAACGCAATCCAAATCCTGTGCCCAAAGCAATCTCTTCTAAATCCTTAAGGCTATTAAATCGTGCCTTTTCATCAACTACATTGTCCAATACATTCCAAATATTGCCAGCATCAGCAAAAAAAGCTCCTTTCATACTGCCAAGAATCTTGAATCGAAACTCGCTACTAAGTAGGATTTTCATATTTGCCTCATTAAAGTCATTTATTGCACCTGTACTTCCTGGGCCTAATCCGTATGGTTGCCAGGCTCTATTGTCATTGGATCCCCCCGAATAGTAACTTCTTGAAAACGGGATGTAATTTGAATTTCCAAAAGGGATTGCAATTCCGAAAAAGCTTCGTACTGCTAATACTTTTTCTTTTGATAAATCCCAATGTTTGATGTAATCAAATTCAGTTTTAAGATATTCAGAATATTCTAAATTGAAAATATTGTAATTTCCATTTTGATTTTTAGGCAAATTGGCCGTGTTTGAAACTAAAGATAAAAGAGAACCTGCAGATTCTATTTTGGTTCTAAAAAGATAAAAAGTATTATCAGCTAAATCTTTTTTAGTTGTTTTTGTAAAAGTAAAACTTGTCGCTAAAATAAAGTCATTTTCCGTGAGGCGAACTCTTCTTTCCTCAATGCTTTCTACACTTTTATATTCTGGGTCATTTGGTGTTAAAATAGTATTGCCAGACAGTACATCTTGGGTGAATCCTTTTGTTCCAGACTCAATGATTAGGTTATTGTCATTTTCAGGATCTACATAATCGGGATTGGTATTGTACGTTTTTCCTATAGTGTTTAATGCTTTATACGAAGAACCGTACACATTAAAATAATTTTGTGGGTTCAAATTTCGAACAAACTGAACATTAAAAAGATCAAAACGCGCCGTATTATTTTTTTTTGGAGTCCAATTATAAGATAGGGCGCCTGTGAAATTTTCTTTGTCCAATCCAATGTTTCTTTGTTTTGCAAAACCAGTTGTAATTAAGGTCGATGGAATCATACTTTTAGGAATGATTTTCTCAGTGTTAAAGGGCATAAAGATTCTCGGAAAGTTCAACTTTAAGTCTACACCATATTCTGAAACATTGAAAAAATTATTGTTTGGATTGGCTAAATCCTGCGAAGATCCTACGTTTGCTCGCCCTGCAATTTCTAAAGTTTCGGCACCATTAAATATGTTTCGAATGGTTTCTGAAATACTAAAACCAATTCCAAAATCTTGTATATTAGAGTGTGTTACATTAAATGTGCTTCCAAAACTGTATTTTTTTCGCGGCGTTAAATATATTTTCGCAATCAAAGATTGTGCAGTTGTGTCTCTTTTATCTACCTCATATTGTATCGAAGGATAGTTAAATATTTTGAGGTTGTTTAAATAACGAGTTGTTAAAACGGTTTTGTAATCGGCAAACAATCCTTCTTTTGTAATGAAAACAGCATCAGTTATAGCATGAGGTTTATATTTTAATTTTCCTTTACTATAAATGTTGAAATTTTTATACGTTATACTATCTGTTATTTTTAAATCTTTATCAGAAGGGTTATAATTGGTATAAATATTTATATCGCTTATTTTGTACATCTTGAAAGGCTCTGTTCTGCTAGAATCTCTTTCCTGATAAGAATAATTATTTATAATTAAGTCAACATTTGCTTTGTTTACTTTTTTGATGGTGTCAATATCAAAAGTAACATAATTAGGCTGAAAATAATAAACACCATTGTTTCTAAAATGTGTAGTAATTCGGTTCTTTTCATTTTCAAAATCTTCTGTTTTATATTGATTACCAGATTTTAAAAATGTATTTGCTTTGCTTACTTGGTATAAGGAATCCAAAACAGGCGTTAGGATAGTAGTTTTTAAAGTGTCAAGAACATAGGGCTTCCCAGTTGTAATGGTGTATTTTATTTTTGCTTTTTTTGTACTAACAGTGTCAATTGTATACTTTGCTGAGACATTAAAAAAGCCATTATTAAAATAATAATATTTCAATCTCAATAAGGACTTCTCTGTTTTTAAAGTGTCTATAATTACTGGAGCCTCTCCTGTTTTTTTTAAAAAGTCATGAATGCCATGATAAAAAAAGGATTTTCCTAAGCGGTCAACTTGTTTTGCCGAAAGCCATTTGGATTTGCGCTCATATTTTCCTGGATTAGCATCAAATTTTGCTTGATAAGTAGAGTCAGGATTCAAATTGGCCATGTTATACATATTCAATCGCAATCTAAATCCTAATAAAGTTCCATTTGGTTTTTGGTACAACTGATTGAAGATATTTTCATCTTTAATGTTTTTGTCATTTACAGCAATTTCATTTTTAGTAAGTAACAATTTTTCATTAGGAACTCTTTTTACAGCATTACATGCGCAAATTAATATTGCTATTAGAATAAATGCTGTTATTTTTGTGCAAATCTTTTTCAAGTGTTCTAAAAATTTAATTCAAAAGTACATTTTTTTATGGTTAGTAAAAACCAAATAAAGCTTATATC
The DNA here is from genome assembly GCA_947443815.1 of Flavobacteriaceae bacterium. GTDB lineage: Bacteria > Bacteroidota > Bacteroidia > Flavobacteriales > Flavobacteriaceae > Flavobacterium. Next base: position 18,072 of record CANEXR010000002.1, read on the forward strand.
GAGTTTGCATCAGAAAAAACATCGAATAGTGAATCAATTGTTTTTTGCCGAAGGGGTAAAAGTAATTCGAGAACTATTACAATCTAATTTGGAGTTGGAGCATTTGTATACTACTCTGAATGATTTTGATGAAATTCCAGTTTTTAAAAAAACACTTATTAACGATAGTGATTTAAAAAAACTAAGTGCATTGGCAACTCCAAATAGCTGTTTGGCAGTTTTCAAAATACCATTCGAAAAAAAAATTTCAGCATCCGGTTTGATTCTTGTTCTGGATAATATTAGAGATCCCGGGAATTTAGGAACCATAATGCGATTGTGTGATTGGTTTGGAATTCATCAATTGGTGTGTTCTAAAGAAACGGTGGATATTTATAATCCAAAAGTTGTTCAGGCTACAATGGGATCTATTACCAGAGTTAATGTTAATTATGTTGATTTAAAGGCATTTGTCACCCAAACAAAACTACCCGTTTTTGGAACTTTTATGGATGGCGAAAATATTTACAAATCGATTTTGCCACAAGAAGGAATTATTATAATGGGAAATGAAGCCAATGGAATTTCAGAAGAACTAGAAAAATGCATTAGTAACAGATTGACAATTCCTCGTTTTGGCGCCATTCAAAAAACAGAAAGCTTGAATGTGGCAACTGCTACTGCTATAGTTTTGAGTGAGTTCAGAAGGTCTTAATGCAATCGATTATTGAATTGAAACCTACTTTAAACAGTCTTTTGGATTCAAACGGATACTTTTTAGTGAAAAGTAAAATTAATAAAAACGGCTCTCGACTTCATGGATTCTATATTGCTAGTCCAAGGACTATTAGGATCTTTGTCTCTAATTAATTCGTCATTAAGACCAAAAACCCCTCGAATAGAAGGTGAAAATATAAAGTATTCTGAAAAAATATCAATACCAAGACCCAATTCGTAATTTGTAGTCCATGATTTTACTCTAAACTTTTGTTCGAGATTGTCGTCTAATAACTTTGAATTACTAGATAAATTTAAAGTTGCTGAAAGGCCTCCTAATAAATAAGGGCGGACATTTCCAGTTCTGAGAGAAGAGAATTTTAAGAGTAGTGGAAAATGAATATAAGTACTGTTTACTTCTCTGAGCGCATCATTTTCTGTTGTAAAATTAGGGTAGTATAAATCTCTTTTTGTATAATAAAGACCAGGTTCAAATCTTAAATTTAAGAATTCGTTAAGTCTTAAATCTGCTACAAGTCCCACGTTGAAACCCGTTGTTTTTTTTACTTGAATGTCTGGACCGACCGTTTTATAATCTATTTTAAAATCATAAGAATTAAAACCCAAATAAAATCCAAAATAGAGTTTTTGTTGTTGCCAAGTTTCTAAATTGATTATTGGATCTTTACTAAAGATGCTTTTTGGAAATTGTGCATGACCTTTTATAGTTATGGACAATAAGAGTAAGAAAATTATTTTTTTCATATTGCTGCTGAACATTTCAGTATTATTTCTTCGAAGCGGAGTAAATTGTTGCAACACCAAATGTCTGTGGCATCGCTATTACATCTATAAACCCAATTTTTCTCAAAATATTGTTTAATGCCTCTCCATAAGGAAATACTGCTGCCGATTCGGATAAATAACCATAAGCAACATTGTCTTTTGAAAACAACTTTCCGATGATTGGCAGAATGTTTTTACTATAAAAAGTATAGCCTTGTTTATAAGGTGTTTTATCTGGAACAGAAGTTTCTAATATTACAAATACACCATTTGGTTTCAAAACTCTTAATATTTCAGACAATCCTTTTTCTAAAGTTTCAAAATTTCTAACGCCAAAAGCTACGGTGATTGCATCAAAATAATTGTCTTCAAAAGGCATGTTTTCTGAATCTCCAAGAACCATTTCAATAGTGTTAGATAAGTTTTTTGAAGCTATTTTTTTCTTACCAACTTCTAACATACCTGCTGATATGTCTAAGCCAATAATTTTTTCAGCATTTGTTTCTGCCATTAAAATTGCTAAATCTCCAGTACCTGTTGCAATATCCAATACTGTTTTTGGATTGGATTTTGAAACAATTTTTAAAACTTTCTTACGCCATTTTACATCTATTCCAAAAGAGATCACCCGATTTAAATTATCGTAATTTCCAGAAATCGTATCAAACATTTGGGCTACTTGTTCTTTTTTGCCAAGTGTTGAATTTTTATAGGGAGTTATTTTTTCAGCCATTTTTTTTGTTTGTACAAATATAACATAAACTACAAATGAGTTTCAAAATATACACTAAACTTTATTTTTAATGATAGTAAGAAGAGGTTTTATAAAAAATCACTAAAAGTGGGTATTGTAGTGGCCAATTTTATTGACGAATTTTACAATTCAAAAGTTTAAATATTTTTCAATGATTAGTAGGGATTTAATGACCCAAATCAAATGGATGGTTCTTGCGTTACTTATCTCGTTTGTTCTTGTTAGCAGTTTTGAAAATACCGCATTGTTTAATAATTCGGTGTTTAAAACGCAGGATACGTTCTTAGGATTAAATTTGTTTTTGGAAATTTTAATTTTCTTTGTCTTTAGTACCTTCGTGGTATTTGGTATTAAAGGCTTTTTTGAGATGTACTCTCAGAAAAAATCAAATATTATAATCTTCATTTCTGGAGGTTTATTGGTATTTGTGATTTTTATTTTATGTTATCAAATACTCTTTCAAGAGTAGGTCATTGTCCTCTAATCATTAAAAAATCATTAAAAAAAAACATCCTTAATTTTAAGGATGTTTTTTTTTATTTTTTAACAAAAGTTTGATAGGTGTATTCATAATGATGTTTTTCGTCTTTGGGATTAAATTCCGACTCGATCATTTTCCATTCTAAATTACTAATTTCAGGAAAAAAAGCATCAGCTTCAAAAGTGTCATGGACACGAGTAATCTCTATTTTATCTGTAAAAGGCAGTCCAAGATTATAAATTTCACCTCCGCCAATGATGTATGAAACTTCATTTTCTGGACAAACAGCTATAGCTTTTTCTATAGTATCTACAACAATACAACCTTCTGGGCAATAGTCTTTTTGGCGACTAATTACAACATGTGTTCTGTTTGGAAGAGGTTTTGGGAAACTTTCAAATGTTTTTCTCCCCATAATAATGTGATGACCAGTAGTAAGTGATTTAAATCTTTTAAAATCATTAGGTAAATGCCACACTAATTCATTGTTTTTGCCAAGTGCATTGTTTTCGGCTACTGCCGCAATCATTATAATCATAGAGTTTGAATTTATTTCGATACATCTTCGGTCACTTTATTTTCTAATTGGGTTAGTCTTTTTTGTTGTAAAGCAATAAGCCGATCAATTTGTTCCCTTTCCCAATTTTTATTCATAAACCGATCAGTAATGTACACTTTTATAAAATGTAAAATAAAAATAAAAAACCATAATGTGATGAGCCATAAATGCCAATCAGACTTGTTTTCTATGCCAAAAAAATTATGCAATACAAATAAAAATAGACTTCCTATCAGCAACAATACAAAATGAAAATAAAGCCCTTTTTTTTGCTTGATTCTTCTTCGGGCATACTCATACTGCTCGTGTTGTTCTTTTTCCATAGGTTAGAATTTAGTTTATAAAGGTAAAATTTATTTTTAAAAATGTATTCTTTTGATTGTTGATTATTTATTTCGAAAAGGATTTCTAATTCGATATACAAAAAATTAAACTACAAAATATAAGAATACGGTTGAAAATTAAGGAAGTTTTTGCCATTATCCTAAAACTTCTTTGAGTTCTTTGTAGGTTCAAATGATTTCGTTTTCTTTGTCCCATAATTCTAAAAATGAAATAGTTATGTCAATAAAGAAACAATTTATAAAAACAAAACCAGTTTGTAAAGTTACATTCTCGGTAGATGCAAAAGAAGCAAGTTCAGTATCTGTAGTAGGTGATTTCAATAACTGGGATGTTACTGTTGGTGCCTTGAGCAAATTGAAGAATGGAACTTTTAAAGGAGCATACGATTTGATTAAAGATGCTTCTTATGAGTTTAAATATGTAATTGATGGTGCATTTGTAAATGAGCCAGAAGCAGATTCTTTCAAATGGAATGATTTTGCTGGAGCTGAAAATAGTGTATTAGCGGTATAAATTAAATAAAAAAATCCGCGAAAGCGGATTTTTTTATATTTTACCTTTTTTGTATCGTAATTGGAATGCTGTAAAGCACTCTGACTTTGATACCTCTTTGTTCTCCTGGTGTCCATGCTGGACATTCGGATAACACACGTATTAGTTCTTCGTCTAGACCAAATCCTAGGCTTTTTATGATTTTTATGTCGACTATAGTTCCATCTTTTTCAACGATGAAAGTGGAAATGAGTTTGCCGTAAATATTATTTTTTTCAGATTCCCGGGTTACATTGAAATTTTTCCCAATGTATTGGTAAAAATGTTCGATTCCTCTTTTGGGAACGGGTTTTGTTTCTAGTTCTGTATAGTGGTGTTCGACATTATCGGAATCAATACTCAATCCTGAGATTAATTTTCCGTTTTCGTATTTTTCAGTATAGCTAAAAGAAGCTGTTTTGTTATTTCCAACCCAAGTGCCATCACGAAGACCATTTTTGATGTTTCCTTTTGAGTAAAAATTTTTATCGCTTTCCTCAAAATAACCATTTCCATCAATTACGATTTGTTTTGCTTCTGGGTTCCAGTATTGGTCTATTTTTAATTCAGAACTAATACCTGTTTTGGTTTCTAAATATTCCCCTTCTAGTTGTTTGTTACCGTTTTCATACCAATACGCATATTTTCCAATGTAACCGGGTTTGCCATAATTAACTGCTGATTGCTTGTTCCCGTTTTCATAATAATAGGTAAATGCACCCATTTTTAATTTTGCATCCTTATCTGAAAAGGTTCCTTCCATCTGTACCTTTCCAGATTTAAAATAATCTGTTACTTGATAGCTGTCTTTATCTGTATTGTACTCTTTTATGATTCTATAATATTTGTGATCTCCCATTGTGGTTTCTTTCCATAAGGAATCCAAATAAACGGTTTTATCTTCAGAATTTTGGGCTAATAAAGGAATTGTTATGCTTACAAAAAGCAAAAGAAAGAGAGTTTTTTTCATTAAAAAAGTATAAGGTTAATTAAACAGCAACGTTTCCTTTTATTAAGGCATGTGGCTCATAACCTTCTAAAGTAAAGTCTTCAAAATTAAAATCAAAAATGTTTTTTATTTCAGGATTCAAAATCATTTTGGGTAATTTTTTTGGTTCTCTTGACAATTGGAGTTCAAGTTGTTCAAAATGATTGTTGTAAATATGAGCATCACCAAAAGTATGTATAAACTCACCTACTCCTAATTCACAAACTTGAGCAATCATCATAGTTAGTAATGCATAAGAAGCAATATTAAAGGGAACTCCTAGGAATATATCGGCGCTGCGTTGGTACAATTGACAAGAAAGTTTTCTATCTGAGACATAAAACTGAAAAAAAGCATGGCATGGCGGTAAAGCAGCTTTATTATTAGCCACATTTTCGTCAAATGAAATTGTGGTGTCAGGAAGAACGGATGGATTCCAAGCCGAAACCAGCATCCTGCGACTGTTTGGATTGCTTTTTAATTCTTTTATAAGATCGGAGATTTGGTCAATTTCTTCACTGTTCCAATTGCGCCATTGATGCCCATAAACGGGTCCTAAATTACCATTTGCATCTGCCCAAGCATCCCAAATTTTCACTCCATTTTCTTGAAGATAGGTAATATTAGTATCGCCTTTTAAAAACCAAAGTAATTCATAGATGATTGATTTTAGATGTAATTTTTTGGTAGTTACCATTGGAAAACCCTCATTAAGATCAAAACGCATTTGGTATCCAAACACACTTTTTGTTCCAGTTCCAGTTCGATCTCCTTTTTGGCAACCGTTTTCCATAACGTGTTGGACTAAATCTAAATATTGTTTCATTATTAAGGGATTAGTTGGTGTTTTTTTGTTTTGGTACTAAGGAGATTTTTGTAGGCTAAAAATACTTTGGATAGTAGATAAAACCTAAAATTTAAAACAATCTATTATTCTCTTTTTGATATTTCATCTCTAATTTTAGCAGCTTTTTCGTAGTCTTCATGTTCTACAGCTTGCGCCAAAAGGTCGTTTAATTCTTGTAAACTGTGTTTTGAATATGTTCGGCCAGATTGGTTGCTTTCAGCAACTTCTTGTCCAAAGGTGTCCGGATTTGAAAGTACATCGTCTATTTCTTGTGAATCTTTATTGGTTTCGCCAAGATTAGATTTTAGATAGATGCCCGCTTTATCCAGGATGTTTTTGTATGTAAAAATTGGTGCATTGAATCGTAGAGCCAGAGCAATTGCATCTGAGGTTCTTGCGTCTATTATTTCTTCAATTTTGTCTCTTTCGCAAATGATACTTGAATAAAATACACCATCAACGAGCTTATGAATGATAACTTGTTTTACTACAATATCAAATCGATCTGCAAAATTTTTGAATAAATCATGTGTTAAAGGACGTGGTGGTTTTATTTCTTTTTCTAAAGCTATAGCGATAGATTGCGCTTCAAAAGCACCGATGACAATGGGTAATTTTCTTTCGCCATCAACCTCATTCAGTATTAATGCATAGGCACCGTTTTGAGTTTGACTGTAAGAAATTCCTTTTATTGATAATTTAACTAAGCTCATGGTTTTTGAAAAGTATTGGATGTCTTTGAGTGGTCTTTTTTTGAATTAAAGTGCAATTTTAAGCTAAAAACAGCACACAAAAAAAAACTACCAAAAAACAAAGATACGATTATCTTGTTTTTTGGTAGCTATAATTGGGTATAAAAATAATTTAAATTAAGATTGTTGTGCCTTAAATACTTTCAATTTTTCGATTAATTTAGGGACGATTTCGAAGGCATCCCCAACAATTCCGTAATCGGCTACTTTAAAGAAAGGCGCTTCTGGATCGCTGTTAATAACTACTTTCACTTTTGAAGAATTGACACCAGCGATGTGTTGGATAGCGCCTGAAATTCCAATTGCAATATATAAATTAGTGGCTACTGGTTTACCTGTTTGTCCTACGTGCTCGCCGTGAGGTCTCCAACCTAAATCAGAAACTGGTTTTGAACAAGCGGTTGCTGCTCCTAAAACAGAAGCTAATTCTTCTATCATGCCCCAATTTTCGGGACCTTTTAAACCGCGTCCTGCTGAAACTACAATATCGGCATCGGCAATTGAAACTTTTCCAGAGCCTTTTTCTACAGAGGCTACTTTTACACCAAAATCATTGTCTCCAATAGTTGGATTAAAATCTTCTTGGGTTAATGTTGTTTCATTTTCAAAAATACCATAGGAATTTTTGGCAAGACCTATTATTTTGATATCGGTTGAGATTTCGGTAATATTGAATGCTTTATTTGAGAATGCGGTTCTTTTTACTTGAAATGGCGAAGTGCTTACGGGTAGCCCAACTACATTGGAAGCAAAGCCAGCTTCTAGGGCAACAGCAACAAGAGATGAAAGATAAATGCTGTCAGTGGTAGAAGATAATACTACTACTTTTGCATTTTCTTGTTGTGCAGCTTGTTTGATTACATCGGCGTATGCTTTTGCTGTAAATCCTGCTAATTTATCATTGTTTACTTTTAATACTTTGTCTACACCGTAATTTGATAATTCAGAAACATCTCCTGCATTTATAGTTACAGCAGTAACAGTTGTTCCTAAAGTTTCGGCTACTTTTTTTGCATAAGAAGCCAATTCGAAAGCTACTTTCTTGAATTTTCCTTCTGCGTATTCTGCGTATATTAATATTGACATAATTTTTTATTTTAGTCTTAAAGTTTTTTATGGTCTAAAGTTATAAAGGGTATTTTTTGTTATTTTTTATCCTTTTGGCTTTTGGCATTCGACTTAATGACAGTTAGATTACTTTTGCTTCGTTGTGTAATAAATTAATTAATTCATCTAAATTATCAGCTGAAATTAATTTCACTGCAGATTTAGGAGCTGGTTTTTCGAATTTCACTGCTTTTGTGTTGATAGCAGCTTCAACGGGTTCTACTATGGTTAACACTTTTGTTCTTGCGGTCATGATTCCTCTCATGTTTGGAATGCGCAAGTCTTTTTCTTCGACCAATCCTTTTTGTCCACCAATGATTAGTGGCAAAGTAGTATTTACAGTTTCTTTTCCTCCGTCGATTTCGCGAACAGCTACAGCATTTGTGCCGTCAACAGTTAAGCTAGTACATGAATTTAAGAAGTTGTATCCTAAAATTCCGGCTATCATTCCGGGAACCATTCCACCATTATAATCTAAAGATTCTTTTCCGGCTATAATAATGTCGTAAGCGCCATTTTTGATGACTTCGGCTAGTTGTTTTGCTACAAAAAATCCGTCAGTAGGCGTTGCGTTTATGCGAATGGCTTCGTTGGCGCCTATTGCTAATGCTTTTCTTAAAGTAGGTTCTGTTTCTGGACCGCCAACATTAACAACAGTTACGGTTGCTCCTTGTTGTTCTTGGAACCAAATGGCACGTGTAAGTCCAAACTCATCGTTAGGATTGATTACAAATTGTACGCCATTGGTATCAAATTCTGAGTCGCCATTGACGAAGTTAATTTTGGAAGTAGTATCAGGAACGTGACTGATGCAAACTAATATTTTCATAGGTTTATATTTTGATTTTCTAAAATGCTTGACAAATTTAAAATAATATTTTGGATAATATACTATGCGTGCATAATATTTTTTAATAACTATTACGTTTTCGTGATTTTGTAGCGGCTTGGAATGGTTTTTTTGGAGTTTTAAGAATTGGTTTGTTTTTGGATTGAAATTGGGCAATGGAAAAATACAACAAAAAGAATATAAATTGTTGCTTAAGCAGTTGTTTATTGGAATGCAGAATAAAAAGGGAAGGGATAGAAATAAACGAATTGTCAGTGTTACATCGATTTCGTAGCCCGGATAGTAGCGGCATCCTTCCTGTGGCTTCTTTAGACACAGGAAGATATAGCGTATAGCCGGAAGTAGCTCCTGATTATTTTAAAGTGTTTTATGCATTAAAGTGATTTAAAATATTTATTTTTGCTTTTCGAAAATTAGAGATACACAACATACAACTATGAGAACGATACAATTTAGAGAGGCCATTTGCGAAGCGATGAGTGAAGAAATGCGTCACGATGAAACCATATACTTAATGGGTGAAGAAGTTGCAGAATACAATGGTGCTTACAAGGCATCTAAAGGAATGCTTGCCGAATTTGGTGAGAAAAGAGTTATTGACACTCCGATTGCTGAGTTAGGTTTTACGGGTATTGCCGTTGGATCCGCCATGAACGGTTGTCGTCCAATTGTGGAATACATGACGTTCAATTTCTGTTTAGTAGGGATTGATCAAATTATAAATAATGCTGCCAAAATGCGTCAGATGACAGGAGGACAATTCAATGTGCCTATTGTTTTTCGTGGGCCAACTGCTTCGGCGGGCCAATTGGGAGCAACACACTCACAAGCTTTAGAGAATTGGTTTGCGAATACACCGGGTCTTAAAGTTGTAGTTCCTTCTACTGTTTATGATGCGAAAGGGCTTTTGAAATCAGCCATTCGAGATAATGATCCTGTAATTTTTATGGAATCGGAGCAAATGTATGGTGATAAAGGGGAAGTGCCAGATGGGGAATATACAATTCCACTAGGTGTTGCCGATATCAAAAGAGAAGGAACGGATGTAACTATTGTTTCTTTTGGGAAAATTATCAAGGAAGCTTTTATTGCTGCAGATGAATTAGCTAAAGAAGGAATTTCTTGTGAAATTATCGATTTGAGAACGGTTCGTCCTTTGGATTTTGAAACTATTTTGACTTCGGTTCGAAAAACAAATAGATTGGTGATACTCGAAGAGGCTTGGCCGTTTGCAAGTGTGTCATCAGAGATTACATACTTAGTTCAAGAGCGTGCTTTTGATTTCTTGGATGCGCCAATCCAGAGAATTACTACTGCGGATACTCCAGCACCCTATTCGCCAGTTTTGTTGAAAGAGTGGTTGCCTAATGCAGGTGATGTAGTAAAGGCTGTGAAAAAAGTGCTTTATAAAAAATAATTTTTTAAGATTTTATTTTTGGGCTAAATTTAACAGTCTGAATCTTTAAATTTAAATAATCTAAAACATCTAATTACTATATTTGAAACTTCATCAGAATAAAGCTGATGGAGTTTTTTTTTGATTGATTATGAAAAAAATATTTTTATATATATTGTTTTTTTTAGCTGTTTCAGCAAATACTCTTTTTGGGCAAACCAAAGTGAGTGGAGTTGTTGTGGACACTCAAAATCAACCGATTCCGTATGCAAATGTAGTTTTCAAAAATTCGAATATAGGAATTGTTACCAATGAAGATGGTCGTTTTTATATAGAATCAGAAAAGACGTTTTCTACTTTAGTTATTTCGTCTGTTGGATTCTCGGAAAAAGAAATTACTTTAGAGAAAGCAGTTAATTATAATTTCAAAATCCAACTTAAGGAAGCAGAAACTTTAAAAGAAGTAGTAGTTTTTACTGGAAAAACTTCCAAAAAGAACAATCCAGCACTCGATATTCTTAGAAAAATTTGGGAACGAAAACGTAAAAATGGATTGAATCTGTTTGATCAATATCAAATGGAGAAGTATGAGAAAGTGGAGTTTGATATGAATACCATTGACAGTGCTTTTATGAAAAATAAGATTTTCAAAGGCATGGAATTTATTTTTAATCAAGTAGATACATCTCGCATTACAGGAAAGACCTATTTGCCTATTTTTATCAATGAAGCCTTGTATGATGTCTATGGTGATACTAAACTTAAGAAAGTAAAAGAAACGGTGAAAGCCAATAAAACTTCTGGTTTTAATGGAAACCAACAGATTTTGTCTTTTGTAAAAGATTTGTATTCGGATTATAATATTTATGACAACCATCTTACTTTTTTTGACAAAAGCTTTACCAGCCCACTTTCGACAACGGGTGTTGATGTTTATAATTATGTGCTGAGAGACAGTTCTTTTGTGGATAAAAAATGGTGTTATAATATTGTGTTTTATCCTAGACGAAAAAACGAATTGACTTTCAAAGGCGATTTTTGGGTAAATGACACCACTTTTGCCATCAAAAAAATAAATATGGCTGTGACCAAAAGCGCCAATATCAACTGGATAAAAGACATTTATATAGAGCAGGAATTTGAGGTGATGAATGATTCTGTTTTTCTGTTAACCCGAGATTATATGATGTCGGATTTTGCTTTGAATAAAAAGGAAAAATCAAAAGGGGTTTATGGTAAGCGTACCACTTTTTATAGAAACCATCAGTTTAACAAAGAAAAACCAACTGCTTTTTATAAAGATGAAGTCAATTATATCGATAACGAAGTCTATAATAAGTCCGATAAATATTGGGATGAAAACCGATTCGAAAATTTAACCAAAGACGAATTGGGTGTATACAAAATGCTTGATACGCTACAAACAGTCAAAAAATTCAAACAATTATACAGTCTAGTTTCGATATTGGGTAGTGGATATGTTGAGTTTAAAAATTTTGATTATGGGCCTATTTTTTCCTCTTTTGGATACAATGAAGTCGAAGGGATTCGGTTAAGAGCTGGAGGGAGAACCTACTTTGGACCCAACGATCCATGGCGCATACAAGGATTTACTGCCTATGGGTTTGATGATAATAAATTTAAATATGGATTGTCAGGAAAATGGATGGTCGATAAGAAAAAAAGAATCATCATATCAGGAGGGAACAGGCGCGATATAGAACAAATAGGGGCAAGTCTGACCACTACAAATGATGTTTTGGGAAGGAGTTTTGCTTCCTCAGCATTATTTACAACAGGAAGTAACGGAAAATTGACTAATATTAATTTAACCAATCTGGCCTTCGAGATAGAACCCATCAAGAATTTAACCTTTCAAACTGGGCTTTCGTACCGAACATTACAGTCCGCCTCACCTATTTTTAGTTTGGATTATTACACCACTTTGCCTACAATAACCAATCCATCGGGAGTAATAAAAAGCGATGTCAAACAATCCGAAGCTAATATTCAAATAGAATTTACACCCAACCGAAAAACCATAGGTTTTGGAGTAGAACGCGATATCGTTGACAGTCCATATACCCGCTTTTTTGTTAACTACAGCCACGGCTTCAAAGGAGTTTTGGATTCGGATTTCAAATATGAAAAATTACAATTATATTACAAACAACCTATTATTATAGGACCTTTGGGGCGCACCAATATTATTCTGGAAGCCGGAAAAACCTTTGGTACAATTCCTTTAGGATTGATGAGTGTCATACCTGGAAACCAAACCTATTTCACCATCGAAAACACCTTTAGTAACCTTAATTTTTATGAATTTGTAACCGATCAATATGTAACCTTGCAATGGAATCATAACTTCAACGGCAGACTTTTTTCCAGAATTCCGTTTATGAGAAAATTGAATTGGAGAGAAATTATAGGTATTAAGAGCGTTTATGGAACCATTTCAGATGCCAATCGTGCCATAAATGCTTCTGGATTACCCTATAATGCACCCGAAAATGTATATTGGGAATATAGCGCGGGGATAGGAAATATTTTCAAGGTGTTTCGCATCGATTTCTCTTGGAGAGGCAGTTATTTGAACACGCCAGATACGCAGAGGTTTGCCGTTAAAGGGTCCTTTGGTTTTTATTTTTAAATAAAATGCAGTTTAATTTTAAGGAGCTATTTCCAGCTATAC
>CANEXR010000003.1 GCA_947443815.1 Flavobacteriaceae bacterium
AATGCCACTTCAACCACAAAAACCCTAGTGTTCCCGCAATAAATGAAGCAATCAGAATGGCTATTTTTGAGTAGGTAATGACTTCTTCGCCATCATTTTTAAACGCAAGTAAAGTGATAAAAATAGACATGGTAAAACCAATTCCACACAGCATTCCGGCACCCAAAATGTCTTTCCATTTCAAATCTTCGGGCAACGCACAAATTCCTAAACGAACACTCAGGAACGAAAACAACCAAATTCCCAAAGGTTTACCAATAACGAGGCCCGCAATTATTCCCATCGTATTGGGATGACTCAAGCCTTCATGCCAGTTTGAATCTATGGTAATTCCAGTATTGGCCATAGCAAACAAGGGCAGAACAACAAAAGCTACTGGATAATGTAAAATATGTTGCAATCGGTACGATAGTGTCTTTTTGCCACCATTCCCAAACGGAATTACAAACGCCAATAAAACCCCTGTTATCGTAGCATGTACTCCTGAATGGAGCATGAAATACCACATCAAAATCCCTCCTATTAGATACGGAATAAGACCCTGAACTTTCAGTCGGTTCAACAAAAATAAAACCCCCATAGTAGCAAAGGCTAATGCCAAATAGAGAAAAGATAGGCTACTTGTATAAAATATAGCAATCACTAGAATGGCACCCAAATCATCAATTACCGCAAGGGCTGTCAAAAAAACTTTTAATGATGCCGGAACCCGATTGCCTAATAAAGACAGAATCCCAATAGCAAAAGCAATGTCAGTTGCCATAGGAATTCCCGCCCCGTTTTGGGTAAGTGTACCATAATTTAAGGCCAAAAAGATACCTGCAGGCACTACCATTCCACCTAAAGCGCCAAAAATAGGCAAAGCCGCATTTTTTATACTCGATAATTCGCCTTGGTATATTTCGCGCTCTAACTCTAAACCAATCAACAAAAAGAAAATAGTCATCAAACCATCATTAATCCAATGCGTAATGGAATGATGCCCGATTGGGGTTTCCCAAAAAGCAATATAAGGAACTTGAAAGGTTGAATTGGCCAGGCAAAGCGAAAGAAGAGTTACAAGAAGCAAGAGAATACCACCCGCTTTTTCGCTTTCAAAAAAAGCTTTAAATGTTTTGGTTAATTTCATTTGAGTTATAATTGGCTTTGTTGTAATTAGTATAAAGCAGGACTTGGCTAATTTAGGAATTTCTAGCTAATTTTTTTTGAAAAATAATAAACCGTATTTTTTTTGTTAATTTGATACATCAAAAAACAATGTATTTATGGCTATTAAAATCCTTCATATCGATAGCAATCATCCCTTACTTTGGGAGCAATTACAAGAAGCTGGGTTCCTTAATTTTGAAGATTTTAAATCCTCAAAAGAAGAAGTGGAAGCTAAAATTCACGAGTATCACGGAATTGTAATCCGCAGTCGATTCAAAATTGACAAAACATTTTTGGACAAAGCTACTCAATTGCAATTCATAGCTCGTGTGGGAGCCGGTCTAGAAAGTATTGATTGTGCGTATGCAATGTCAAAAAACATCACGCTTATTGCTGCGCCAGAAGGAAATCGGAATGCTGTTGCCGAACACAGTTTAGGAATGATTTTGTCCCTGTTCAACAAACTCAATCAAGCGGATAACGAAATTCGTTCTGGGCATTGGAACCGTGAAAGCAATCGAGGATATGAACTTGATGGCAGAACGGTGGGGATTATTGGTTATGGAAACATGGGAAAATCTTTTGCCAAAAAACTAAGCGGATTTGATGTTGAAGTCCTGTGTTATGACATTCAAGATAATGTGGGTGATGCCCATGCAAAACAAGTTTCATTAGCGGAATTACAACAAAAAGCAGACCTCTTGAGTTTGCATATTCCATGGACTCCCGAAACAAATAAAATGGTCGATAAAGCGTTTATAGATGCATTTGCAAAACCATTTTGGATTATAAATACATCAAGAGGAAAAAATATTGTCACCGCTGATTTGGTTTCGGCACTGCAATCGGGCCAAATTTTAGGTGCTGGTTTGGATGTTTTAGAATATGAAAAAGCATCCTTTGAAACCCTTTTTAATGATAAAAATACACCAGAAGCTTTTCAGTATTTATTGAATGCAAAGAACGTTATTCTTTCGCCCCACATCGCTGGATGGACTTTCGAAAGCCACGAACGATTGGCGCAAGTAATCGTAGATAAAATTAAAGCCAAGTATTTAAAAGCGTAAAAAAAGATAGAATTACATTGATTTTTTAAGGTTTATAACAAGGATTTTCTGTAAATAGCAGACTGGAAATTAGTTTTTGAAATTTTATTTTTTTAATATTGTTAGGATTATTAATACATCTATCCAGTAGGCGTGTAGAATTATTTAAAAAAAACAAGACCTTATTGTAGTATTTTGTTTTTTAGTTTTAAATAAAAAAGGCCTTTTATAGGAGTAAAAAATAATTAGATTTTAAAAAAAGGAGTAACTGAAAATCCAAAGAGTAGGGACTAACAAATTAAATAATAATGTTATGGTTGAATGGTACAAAAAAGTTGTTTTTGAAAATTATGCCAATTTTAAAGGGCGTGCAAGAAGAAGTGAATATTGGTATTTTACACTAGCAAATGTTATTATTGGAATTATTCTAGCAGTTGTAGATAATACGCTAGGGTTGACTTTTGAAGGTTCAACTTCTGGACCAATAGGCTCGTTATATAGTTTATTAGTACTTTTACCAGGAATTGCTGTTTTAGTCAGACGATTGCATGATGTGGGCAAAAGCGGTTGGTTTTTCTTTATTGCATTAATCCCTCTTGCAGGAATTATTTGGTTGTTAGTTGTATTATGTAGAGAAGGAGATGATCATACTAATGATTATGGGCCAGATCCGAAAAATGCTTTCGACGAAATTAATGAAATTGGAGAAGCAGAAGCAAACTAATAAATTTTAAGAAAAGTTAGTATGGAAAATTCAAAACAAGAAGCATGGAATAATCCGCGTCCTGAACAACAAGACAATAAAAAAATTGCAGCGGGACTTTTAGCAATACTTTTAGGTCCTTTAGGAATACATAAGTTCCTCTTGGGTTACACTTCCGAAGGGATTATATGGCTGATAATAAGTGTGTGTACCTGCGGAACGGTAACAAGTCTTTTAGGTCTTATTGAAGGAATCATCTATTTGACAAAATCAGACGAAGAGTTTTACCAAACCTATCAGGTTGGCAAAAAAGCTTGGTTCTAAAAATGCAAAAATCCCGATTTAATTTTTAAATCGGGATTTTTTTTCTCAAATCAATACGCCTTAATCTTCTTTTTCCGTTAACTTTCGTTCCAATTCTGCTTGAAATTCTTCCATAACAGGTTTCATGGTGCTTTCGGGTATATCCGCAATTCGGATGTACATTAATCCATCAACGGCATTGTTAAATAAAGGGTCAACATTAAAAGCAACCACACGGGCATTTTGTTTGATGTACTTTTTAATCAAAACCGGCAAACGTAAACTTCCAGGTTCTAGTTCATCAATAATTTTATCAAACTTATTCAAATCCGATTCTGCTTCATCAAAAATAAAATCTTTGTCGGCATCTTTCAGTTTTACTTTATACGCTTTTTTAGGATGAATGTATTGCGCAATATACGGATCGTAATAATTGGATTTCATGAATTCAATCATCAGCGATTTCGAAAAATCAGAAAACTGATTGCTGATACTCACGCCACCCAATAAAAATTTATGCTCGGGATACCGCAATGTGGTGTGGATAATTCCTTTCCAAAGCAAGAAAAGCGGCATCGGTTTTTGTTGGTATTCTTTGATGATAAAAGCACGTCCCATTTCAATGGATTTATGCATCATATCGTGCAATTCAGGTTCAAATCGAAAAAGATCGTTGAGGTAAAATCCTTCCATACCGTATTTTGGATAAATCTCAGAACCCAATCCCATTCTATAAGCACCCGCCACTTTCTTAGTCTCATCATCCCACAAAAACATGTGATGGTAGTAGTTGTCAAATTTATCTAAATCAATAGATTCATTTGTTCCCTCGCCAACTTCGCGAAACGTAATTTCACGAAGGCGCCCAATCTCATGCAAAATATTAGGAATTTTAGAAGGTTCCGTAAAGAACACCTCATAGTTTTTGCTTTGCAGAAGCCTGCAATCAGAACTTCTCAAAACATCCACTTCGGCAATCATTTTTTCGCCATTAGCAGGCGTAACAATCTTTTTGGGACTTTTTTGTATTTTTAAATTAGAAGGAGTCAATAATTTACTTTCCTTTTCAAAAGGATTCGCAAGCATATAGGTTTTCTTTCGCAAAAACTCGGAGTACTCTTCTAAAGTGGTATGTTCATTTTGTTCGTTTACCGAAATAGGTTTGCCGATACGCACTTTTATCACCCGATGTTTTTGACTAAACACCTCCGAAGGCAGTTTTGCGGTACGTAATGTGCCGCCAATTTTTGACAATAAATAAAACAACCGACTGTTTTTAGCATGAAAATAAATAGGAACAACCGGAACTTGTGCTTTTCTAATGACTTTGATAGCGCCCTCTTCCCAAGGTTTATCCACCATTAATTTTCCGTCTTTGTAGGTCGAAACTTCACCAGCAGGAAACATTCCCAAAGGTTTTCCATCGCTCAAATGGCGCAGGGTTTCCTTAATCCCAACCACACTCGATTTTGCATCCTTATGATTTTCAAAAGGATTTACAGGCATGATGTATTTCTTAAGCGGTTCTATTCGGTGTAAAAGAAAATTAGCAATAATCTTGAAATTAGGCTCTCTCTCCAACATTAATTTCAATAACAAAACCCCATCAATTCCTCCTAAAGGATGATTAGAAATCGTAATATAAGCCCCATCTTTTGGCAATCGTTTCAAATCCTCTTCAGGGATTTCGAATTTTATCTGTAAATCATCTAATATTCCATTCAAGAAAGCCACATCCTGCAGATGTTTGTTCCTATCATAAACTTTATTTAAGGTAGAAATTTTTAGTACCTTCATAAGCAACCAACCAGAAAAAGTACCGAGAACTCCGTACTTGTCTGCGTTTATTGCTTGCGAAACTTCTTTGGCGGTTACTAAACCCATGTATTTTTCTATTTTTTTTGAGCGAAAAACAAAGATAGCAAAAAACTCCATTTTCTTTCTTTTTCTCCATCAAACTTATACTTTTTTATTACATTTGAAACGCTCATGCAAACCCAATATTTTTTTTCTAGCAAAGAAAATAGTTCGAGTAAGACCATTTTTAAAAAAAATATTTTAAAAAAATAAACGCAAAAAAGACTCAAATGAGAATTATTTCATACAACGTTAACGGAATCAGAGCCGCAATTTCCAAAGGATTAGTCGAATGGTTGCAACAAGCCAATCCAGACGTAATCTGTTTTCAGGAAATCAAAGCCATGGAAGATCAAATCCCAACATTAGATCTTGAATTAGCAGGTTATCCCTATCATTACTGGTATCCAGCCACCAAAAAAGGGTATAGTGGTGTCGCTATTTTATCCAAAGTAAAACCTAAAAATGTAGTTTTTGGAACCGGAATAGCACACATGGATTTCGAAGGAAGGAACATTCGAGTTGATTTTGAAGATGTTTCGGTGATGAGTTTGTACCTCCCATCAGGAACCAATATCGAGCGTCTTGACCATAAATTCATGTATATGGATGATTTTCAAAATTATATTTCCGAACTAAAAAAAGAAATTCCCAACTTAGTCATCTGCGGAGATTACAACATTTGCCACGAAGCAATAGATATTCACGACCCCATTCGCAACAAAAAAGTCTCCGGTTTTCTACCCGAAGAAAGAGCTTGGTTAGACGAATTCATGAAAAACGGATTCATTGACAGCTTTCGTTTTTTAAACAAAGAACCCGATAATTATACCTGGTGGAGTCAGCGCGCACCCGGAGCAAGAGCCAATAATAAAGGATGGCGCATCGATTATTGCCTAGTAAGCGAACCCTTGAGAAACAAAATCAAAAGAGCCATAATCCTGCCCGAAGCCAAACATTCCGACCATTGCCCTATTTTAGTAGAAATCGAATAATGCTTTCAAGGAGCTGTTTCCTGCTATCCGCTATATCTTTTTCTGGCAAAAAAAGCCAGAAAAAGGATGCCGCTACTATCAGGGCTAGGGCATCGCAATAAAACAACACTTTTTTAGTTTCAAAAGAAGAATACCATAAACAACAACAAAAATGATAAAAAGAGTTTCCATCGGATTACTGCTATTAGCACTTACAACCTCCTGCGTGTCAAAGAAAATTTACAATGATTTAGAAAGTAAATACGCAGATTTAAAAAAAGAAAACAGAAGCATGGCAGATGAAAATGCCGATTTGCTTAAAGCAAAAAACCAACTCGAATTAGACGGTGCCACCCTAAAATCAACATTGGAAAAAAACAAAGCAGACTACGCAAAACTCAAATCTGATTACGAAGCCTCGCTAAATAAACTCAAAGTATTGCAAGATTCATACGCCGCTTTAGAAAAAAATAGCAGTGACGCTTTGCAAACCAATATGAAGAAAAACCGAGAATTACTCGATCAATTAGAAGACAAAGCTCAAGCTTTAGCACTCGAGCAAGAACGCTTGAACAAAAGCGCAAAACGTTTGAAAGAATTAGAAGATTTAATTGCTGCCAAAGAAGCAAGCATGCAAAAACTAAAAGAAACCTTATCCAAAGCCCTAAACAGTTTTGAGGGAAAAGGCTTGACCGTAGAACAAAAAAACGGAAAAGTATATGTTTCCATGGAAAACAAATTATTGTTCAACTCGGGAAGTTGGGCCGTAGGTGCCGAAGGGAAAAAAGCAGTTATCGAAGTAGGTAAAGTATTAGGAGACAATCCAGATATTTCGGTACTCATCGAAGGACACACTGATAATGATGCATTTACAGCCTCAGGCCCCATTGCAGACAACTGGGATTTATCCACCAAAAGAGCCACAGCAATTGTAGCTATTTTGAGCGAAAACAAAAAAATAAACAAAGAAAACTTAACTGCAGCAGGAAGAAGTGAGTTTTCCCCATTAGCATCCAATTCTACCGCTGAAGGAAAAGCCAAAAACCGTAGAATCGAAATTATCCTGACACCCAGATTAGATGAAATCTCTAAAATGTTGAACGAAATTAATTAACCCTAATAGTTCTAGCCACAGATTCACAGATTTATTAATCCATACCATTTCCAAAACAAATCCAATTAAAAATCAGCGAATCAGCGGCCAAATTTTTCTGTTATGTTTAGCCACAGATTCACAGATTAAAATCAGATTAGCGGCAACCAACATGTATTTATTATAAATTATAAAAATTCGTGAATTCGTGGCTAAACAACTTATAGTTCTAGCCACAGATTCACAGATTTAGTACAAAATGTATTAATCCATACCATTCCTAAAAAAATCCAATTAAAAATCAGTGAATCTGCGGCCCAAAAAGCCTAGTATGTTTTGCTATCTATCAGGTCTTTTTTATAAAGAAGATAAACGTTTCTAAATTTTCTGTTAACTTTAAAATCAAAACGACAAACTACTATTTATCTTTGCTTTCGAAAAAAAGAAAGACGCATTGTCTTAAAAACCATAGCCTTTTATTACCATATGAAATACACTACTTTACCCAACACCGATATAAAAGTCAGCAAAATTTGTCTTGGAACCATGACTTTTGGGCAACAAAATTCAGAAGCCGAAGGACACGCTCAAATGGATTATGCCTTAGAAAAAGGAGTTAATTTTTTTGATACTGCCGAAATGTATTCCGTACCCGCACGTCAAGAAACGTATGGAAGTACCGAACGAATTCTAGGAAGTTGGTTCAAAAAAACAGGCAAAAGGGAAGCAATCGTTTTGGCATCCAAAATAGCAGGACCCAATCCCAATTTTACTTACATGCGAGAAAAAAATGATTTTTCGCCAGCCAGTATAAAATTCGCATTAGACCAAAGTTTGCAACGCCTACAAACAGATTATATCGATCTGTACCAATTGCATTGGCCAGAACGTAAAACTAATTTTTTTGGACAACGCGATTTCAAAATCCAAGACGATGCTTGGGAAGACAATATTCATAGTGTTCTAGAAACATTAGAAGGCTTTGTCAAAGAAGGGAAAATCAATCACATCGGCCTTTCGAACGAAACACCATGGGGAATCATGCGTTTTCTGGAAGAAAGCAAATACCATAATTTACCTAAAATCAAAACCATTCAAAATCCGTATTCGTTATTAAATCGTCTTTTTGAAACAGGTTCCTCCGAAATCTGTATGCGAGAAAACGTAGGTTTGCTAGCTTATTCACCAATGGCTTTTGGGGTTTTATCAGGTAAATTTTTAACAGGAGAAAAACATCCCAACGCTAGAATTAATTTGTTTCCACAATTTTCAAGATACAACAGCGCCCAAAGTACCGAAGCGACTAGGCTTTATCAAGAAATAGCCAATAAAAACGGACTGAGTTTAACTGCATTATCATTGGCTTTTATAGAACAACAAGCGTTTGTGACCAGCACAATAATTGGTGCCACAACAATGGAACAATTAAAGGAAAATATTGACACTATTGAGGTCTCTCTTTCTGATGAAATTTTAAAAGCAATTGATGCCGTTCATGCAATAATTCCAGATCCAGCTCCTTAAGACAACATTTGTTATAAAAATAAATCCTATAAAAAGCCAGAGAAAAGAGGGATACAATCCATTCTTATATCACTTTTTATAGGATTTTTTTTGAGATTATAAACCAGAATTAATCCTCTTCGGGAGTTTTTAGAAATTCAAAATCAAAATCCTCAACAGCCGTAGAATCTTTTGCAATAGCGGTAGAATCTTGTGATTTTACAATATTCAAAAACGAACGGGCATTACCAGAAACATAAACACCATGTTGACCAAGCGTATCTTCGGAAGTCAAAATACCGCGACGCAACATTAAATTACTAAGGTATCTTTGGTTTTTGGTAGCAAATCCTTTTAAGTTACCTTGTCCATCAAATTGGTACATGAATTTCTTTGGACTCGGAATAATAGTAGCTAAAAACAAGCATTCGTTTAATGTTAAATCCGAAGGTCTTTTCTGGAAATAAAAACGACTCGCTTCCCCAATTCCGTATACATTTGGCCCCCATTCAATGAGATTAAAATAGACTTCAAGCATGCGTTCTTTACTGGCAATACGGTTGTTTTCTAAAATATAAACCAGCAAAATTTCTTCCATTTTTCGAGAAATTGTTTTTTCACGAGTAAGAAAAACATTTTTTATCAACTGCATACTAATCGTACTGCCACCACGAGAGAATTTTTTGGTTTTAATGTTTTTGATAATGGATTGCTTGAAAGCTTCTGTAATAAATCCATGATGCCTAAAAAAAGAGGGGTCTTCAGTAGTCAACACACATTTTTTTAAATAAGGCGAAATTTGGTCAAGAGGCGTATAATCTGGATTTGATGGACCAATGAGAATGGGCCGTTGCAACACATTTTTAATGATAGCACGATACACAAATTCTCCATTAAGTTTGTTGAGATTTGCAGCTCCAAATTTAGTGATTCGAAGATTTTGTTTGTTTAGTTTACTGTCAAAAATAATGGTATTGGGTTTGTTTTTATTGAACATAAAATCCAATTTGTAATCAAAAGTACCACTAGCTTGCATGCCTTGAAAATTAGTAAATAAACCATCAGGAAGCGAAGTGATAAAATCCTGCGCTTGCATGTTTGGAATGTCAATTTTCAGTTTGTAAATAGTGTCTTCTTCTGTTTCGTAGGCTAAATAAGGATGGAATTTTATTTTGTTAAACTCCACCGTCGAAGTACTGTCTATCGAAATAAAATCTGACCCTAACAAAAAACGATAATCAAAGCGGGCGTTCTTAATAACTACATCTTTACTAGCAATTTTGGGATGGTTTACTTTTAAATTGGCAATGGCGGCAAACCCATCAATATGCAGTTCGTCACCATCTCTATCAATGTCTTCAATATTCAACCGAATCGAATCAAAACTGGAAATTAAGTTAAAACGTTCGTCAAAATAAGGTACTTTAATGGCGCCTGTATCCATATTAAAAAAACGAATATCGGCAGTTTTATTTCTCGGATCTGCTATTCCTTTTATCTTCCATCGTTGTGCAAAAGTATTGGTTTTAACATAGATGGATGTTTCGAGTTCTTTGTCATCTAAGGCTAATTTCCGAATGTCAATGCTTGCTTTTTTTCCGTTGTCATCGATTTTGAAGAGTAGGTTTTCAATGCTCATATCGGTTGGGACCAAATTCAGTAATTTAGAAATAATTCGATACGCAAATTCCGCATAATCTCTTTTCTCATTCGTTGTTTTTACCGCATTGTCTTTTTTGAGAAAAGCGGCAAAATTTTTAACATTGCCTTTCTTTGTAAGTTGGACATATCCATTTTTAATTTCTAAAGTACCCAATTGTACATCACCAATTAACAAATGCCAGAAACTAATGCTGGTTTTCATTTTTTGAATTTTGAAAAGAGTATCCGCATTTTTTGGAGCCAAAATCACTTCCGTTAAATTCACTGCCGAAAAGCCGTCAAACGTAGCTTTTTTTACAGAAAAAGAGCTGTTATAATCGCGTTCCATGGTATTGGAAACTTTGACAAGCGTTTGTTTCAATAATTCATCACGAAAAAAATAAAATCCAACAACCAGGCACACAATTACTAAGCTGATTATTTTTAGGGCTAGCACTATTTTTTGTTTTCCGGTTCTCATGAATTAGTTGCGTTTTTATAAATACAGTTTTAAAATAGAGTCACTTAAAAAATAGTGCAAATTCTCATTTTAAGTCCGTAAAGAAAGGAAAAAAAAGGCTACCAAGAATAAATTTTGACAAATTTTTAAGCATTTGCAATTTATAAAAAGCAAGTGTTCGCTTGGGTTTAGAGACTAAATTTAAAAGGTATAAACCTGTTCTGGAGTTACACAATAATTTAATTTCACATCATTTTCAAAAATACCAGCAATGAATGCTTCTGGTTCAAAGAAGGAAAGTCCAATTTTGATTGTTTCTGGTTGGCATTCGGATAAAAATTTATCATAAAATCCTTTTCCATATCCCACCCGATTTCCATAATGGTCAAAAGCCAAAAGGGGAACAAAAACCACTTCGATTTTGGAGGTCGGAACTTCTAATCCATTAACTGGTTCGGGAATATTGTATTCGTTTTTTTTGATTTTGGTAGTGTCTGTCAACAGAAAATGAGTCATATTTCGGGTTTCAAAATCACTTTTTGAAAGGATGATTTCTTTATCTTTTCCGGAAAGCAAGTGCAATAAAAATTCGGTATTGACCTCATTTTGTTCGGTGATAGGAAGAAAAACATGAAAATAGGTCTTGTCCCAAACAGGAAGTGTTAATACCTTATTGGCAATAGCCAAACTTATTTCTTCCAATTCCTTTTCGGAAATTTGTTTTCGTAAGGCTTTGTATTTGCTGCGAAGTGTTTTTTTAGTGTTTGGCATCTTCAACTAATGTATTTGAAATGTGATAAATAGCATCGCCTTCATAAACAATAGGCGAATGGTTAGCATTGATTACATAGCCATCATTTGGTGCTTTTACAATCCGTTCAAATTTTCCAAAAGGATCGGTAATACTTGCTAGAATGGCCCCTTTTTTTACAAAAGTTCCTATCGTGTTTCGATCGTGTAGCATTCCTGAACATTTGGCGCGAATCCAACTGGACTTTTCTATATAAATAGACGGTGATTGTGGCAGTACAGTGTGGTGTTTTGGGTCTAACATATCCAAATGTTTTAGGATGCGTTTTATTCCATTTACGCCTTCATCGGCAACTTCGCTATTGATATCTAGTGATTTTCCACCTTCAAAAAGAAGCATTTTTACGTTTAGTTTAGCACTGGAATTTCTAAAAGAACCTGCAATATTTTTGGAGTATAAGGTAAAGGGTGCATTAAAGATATCAGCTAAGGTTTTGAGTTCACTATCATTTTCGGCCAAGCGAATTTGGGGTGCATTAAAACGGCTGGCACCTCCCGCATGAAAATCAACCGCATAGTCAACAACAGGCATAACTTCATTGAGAATATGAAAGGCAAATCGGCTGGCCAAAGACCCTTTTTTACTGCCCGGAAACGACCGATTTAAATCCCGACCGTCTGGAAACTCTCTTGATTTATTGACAAATCCATAGATGTTAATGATGGGAATACATATAATTGTACCTCTTTTGGGTTTGTTTATTTTTTTGCTAATGAGTTGTCGCACGATTTCGATACCATTAATTTCATCGCCATGAATCCCTGCTGAAAAAAGCACAACCGGCCCTTCAATTTTAGAACGGCGCACAATAATTGGAATGTTTAATTTGGTTGTGGTATGCAATCGCGCAATTTCGACATTGACGGTTTTATTTTCTCCTGGCAAAATGCTTTCGCCAAAAATCACTAAGGGTTTTGAACTTCTCATAGGTAGCATAAAAAAGCTAAATATAGAAATAATTCTTTGGGATTAAAAGTATGGGCTTCTTTTTCGATTTAGAAAAATGTTATTTGTAAATTTGAAACGCACAATACGTATTTTAAAATGACCAACCCAACTTTAGCACTACAAATCCAAACCTTACCCGATAATCCTGGCGTATACCAATATTATGATAAAGAAGGAAAGATTTTGTATGTGGGCAAAGCCAAAAATTTAAAAAAAAGAGTCTCTTCCTATTTCAATAAAATACACGATACTGCCAAAACTAATGTGTTGGTCAAAAAAATCGTGACTATCAAACACATCGTCGTTCCAACCGAAACAGATGCCCTTTTATTAGAAAATAATTTAATAAAAACCCTCCAGCCCCGCTATAATGTCCTCTTGCGAGATGATAAAAGTTATCCGTGGTTGTGCATCAAAAAAGAACCTTTTTCCCGCATTTTTGCTACCCGAAGAATGGTCAAAGATGGCTCGGAATATTTTGGTCCTTATACCAGTTTCAAAACGGTAAACACGATTTTGGAACTCATAAAAGAATTGTATCCGTTGCGGACTTGCAATTATGATTTAAGCCAAAGCAACATTGAAAGCGGTAAATTCAAAGTCTGCTTAGAATACCATATCGGCAATTGCAAAGGTCCTTGTGAAGGCTATGAAACCATAGAAAATTACCAAAAACAAGTCGATGCCATTCGGGAAATTCTCAAAGGAAATTTCAAGGAAAGCATGAAAGATTTCAAAAAACTAATGACTGATTTGGCACAAAACCTGCATTTTGAAGAAGCCCAAAAAATCAAAGAAAAAATAGAAGTTCTCGAAAATTACCAATCGCGTTCCACCATTGTTAATCCTAAAATCACCAATATCGATGTGTTCTCAATCGTTTCGGACGAAGCAGCTGCGTATGTGAATTTTCTTCAAATTTCGCATGGTTCCATCATTCGCTCCCATACTATGGAAATCAAAAAGAAACTCGATGAAACCGACGAAGAACTATTAGAACTCGCCATCATAGAACTCCGAGAGCGCTTTCGATTGCTCTCCAAAGAAGTTATTGTTCCATTTCCTGTCGATTTAGGCGAAACCATCAAAATCACCGTGCCGCAGTTGGGAGACAAAAAGCAAATTCTGGATTTGTCCCTTCGCAACGCAAAGTTTTACCGAATCGAACAGTTAAAACAACTCCAAATTGTAGATCCAGACCGGCACACCAATAGGATTATGGCACAAATGCAAAAAGACCTGCGATTGCCAGTAGAGCCGCGCCATATCGAATGTTTTGACAATTCCAATATTCAAGGAACCAATCCCGTTTCGGCCTGTGTAGTTTTCAAAGATGGAAAAGCAAGCAAAAAAGACTACCGCCATTTTAACATCAAAACTGTCGAAGGGCCAGATGATTTTGCCTCCATGACCGAGGTGGTGTACAGACGCTACAAAAGACTCTTGGACGAGAACGAACCCCTGCCGCAATTAATCATTATTGACGGTGGAAAAGGACAATTATCAGCAGCGCTAAAAAGTATAGACGAATTGGGATTACGCGGCAAAATTGCTATTATCGGTATTGCCAAAAGGCTGGAAGAATTATTTTACCCCGGCGATTCGGTTCCATTATATTTGGACAAAAAATCCGAAACCCTAAAAGTAATTCAACAATTGCGTAACGAAGCACACCGCTTTGGAATCACACATCACCGCGACAAAAGAAGCAAAGCCGCCCTAAATTCTTCCGTAGAATCAATTCCAGGAATCGGCGAAAAAACCATGTTAGCATTAATACAACATTTTAAAAGTGTTAAAAGATTGAAATTAGCATCAGAAAAAGAAATTTCTGACGTTGTTGGAGTATCAAAAGCCAAAAAAATTGTCGAATTTTACAACAACAATTAGCAAATTTTTTATGAGCCTATTCCAGCTGTACGTTTCAAGCTCTCCGCAAAAAAGCTTTTTTTCTAATAAAAAAAAAGGAGCTTCTTGGGTCGCTCTTTTTTTTCAAGAAAAAATAGCTTTTTTGCTATCGAGGCTTTCCACTGCCATCTGGGGCTTGCGTAATGTAGTATCCATGCCCTTTTTTTCTTTTTACTTCTTCCTTTTTTCGTTCTTTATTAGTATCCCAAAAACCTTTTCACAAGAACCCAAAAGGCCCAAAATAGGACTCGTTCTCAGTGGAGGTGGAGCAAAAGGATTTGCACATATTGGCGTCTTAAAAGTAATTGAAGAAGCAGGAATCAAAATAGATTATATAGGAGGAACAAGTATGGGCGCCGTTATCGGAGGTTTATATGCCACAGGATACAATGCAGCACAGATAGATTCTATTTTTCAATCCACTAATTTTGATGAACTTATTAATGATTTTATTCCAAGATCCTCAAAGAACTTTTACGAAAAACGAAACGACGAACTATACGCCTTAGTTTTGCCTTTCAATAATTTTAAAATAGGAATTCCCGAAGCCCTTTCTAAAGGAATGTATAACTTTAATTTATTGAGTAGAATAACCAGAAACGTGCGACATGTTCGGGATTTCAATCAATTACCAACCCCTTTTTTATGTATTGGTACCAATATCGAAACTGGCAAACAGGTTTTGTTAAACAAAGGTAATTTAGCCCAAGCTATGTTGGCTAGTGCCGCATTTCCCTCCCTTTTTTCCCCAATAGAAATCGATGGTGAATTGCTCGTAGATGGCGGTGTTGCTAATAATTATCCCATCGAAGAAGTTCGAAAACTAGGTGCAGATATCATTATTGGTGTTGATGTTCAAGACGATTTGTTGGACAGAAGCGAACTTAAAAATGCTACCAAAATATTAGTGCAAATCACCAATCTGCAATCCATCGGCAAAATGAAGGAAAAAATAGTGGATACGGACATCTACATTAATCCAGATATAAAAAACTATGGTGTTATCTCTTTCGATAAAGGCAAAGAAATTATAAGAAAAGGAGAAGAAGCCGCCTTTGCGGTATATGAAAAAATAAAAGCCCTTTCGAGTGAGCAAAATTATTATG
Organism: Flavobacteriaceae bacterium; assembly: GCA_947443815.1. Classification (GTDB taxonomy): domain Bacteria; phylum Bacteroidota; class Bacteroidia; order Flavobacteriales; family Flavobacteriaceae; genus Flavobacterium. The sequence continues at coordinate 15,503 of CANEXR010000003.1, forward strand.
AAAAACCAAAATTAATATTGCAAACGGATACCTTACAAATTCAAAAAATAAACAACAATGAATTGAATAATTTTACCAAAGATTATGTCTTGGGAAAATTGAGATTCAAGCCCAATACAAAAATCAGTTATAATGATTTGAAAACAGGGATTAATAATATCAATGCCACCCAGAATTTTAGCGCTATAAATTATTCTTTTGAACCCGAAACTAAAGGCGACGACTTGAATTTGAAACTAGTGGAAAACCCAACAAAAACCTATTTGAAATTTGGATTGCATTACGATGGACTTTACAAAAGTGCCATTTTGATTAATTTAACCAATAAAAAAACTTTTTTCAAAAACGATATCGCATCCTTAGACATTGTTTTAGGGGATAATTTCAGGTACAATTTTGATTATTATGTGGACAGTGGATTTAATTTGAGTTTTGGATTCAAATCGCAATTCAATCAGTTTAACAGAAATGTGGCGAAAGAAATTAGCTCCTTAAATTTAGGCGCTTTAGGAATAAATTCAATCAATGTAGATTTTTCAGATTTGACCAATCAAGCCTATTTTCAATCGCTATTTGTGCAAAAATTTTTAGTAGGTGGCGGCGTCGAATTAAAACTACTAAAACTAAGATCAGAATCCTTGGCCAATACAGATCCAATTATTGACAGGAGTAATTATCTCAGTGTTTTTGGATACCTGAAATACGACTCGTTCGACAATAAATATTTTCCAAAAAAAGGCTGGTTTTTTTCTGGGGATGTTCAATCCTATTTGCTTTCCTCTGATTATACTAACACCTTCAATCCTTTTACAATAATAAAATCAGAAGTAGGAATAGCAACAAAAATTCTAAAAAAAGTAACTTTAAAAGTCCAAGCAGATGCCGGTTTTGCAGTTGGACAAAAGAGCGTTTCGTTTTTTAATTTTGTCTTAGGAGGCTATGGCTATAATACCATTAATAACTTCAAACATTTTTACGGCTATGATTTTCTTAGCGTAGCTGCGGATAGTTATATAAAAACTTCTGCAACATTGGATTATGAAATTTTCAAGAAAAATCACCTGAATTTCTCCGCTAATTTTGCTAACTTAGAAGACGGACTTTTTAAATCCGTAGATTGGATTTCACTGCCCAAATACTCCGGTTATGCAGTCGGCTACGGATTAGAAACCATTATTGGACCAATCGAAATCAAACATTCATGGTCTCCCGAAAACTCCAAAAGTTATACATGGTTCGGAATAGGATTTTGGTTTTAAGTGTACTTTATATCAAAAAAATTACGATATTTGTTATAATGAAAACAAAATGGACTGGTTTATTAGAGTATCTTCAATTCCTTATCAAGAGAAATCCTGAATAAGAAACCTTTTTTTGATTTAACATAGTACAAACATAAAGTAAATCACGACTTTAAACGGTTACACTTTTAAACAAAAAATCATGCCATTATATCATAAATTGGGGAATTTCCCCCAAAAGCGACACACCCAATTCGAAAAACCAAGCGGAGGACTTTATTATGAACAACTCTTTGGTACAGAGGGTTTTCATGGGCATTCCTCACTTTTGTATCACGAACAAAGACCCACTCAGGTCAAAGAAATCCTAAAATCATATTCGGTTGCACCTAAAATTGCCATTGACAAAAACATCAAATCCTTATTATTAAAAGGATTTGAACTAAAACCAGAAGATGATTTTCTAGAAAGCAGAAAAGCCATGCTTGTCAATAAAGATTGCATCATAGGATTAGCCGCTCCGAGACAATCCTTGCGCACTTATTTTTATAAAAATGCCGATGCTGACGAGATGATTTTCATCCATAAAGGCAGGGGAAAATTACGTACCATGATGGGAAATATCCCATTCCAATACGGAGATTATCTCATTATTCCTCGTGGTATGATCTATCAAATTGATTTTGAAACTACCGAAAATAGATTGTTTTATGTAGAATCTTACGCTCCATTTTATACCCCAAAAAGATATAAAAATCAATCTGGACAACATCTAGAGCACTCCCCGTTTTGTGAACGTGACTTTATTTTGCCAAACGAATTAGAAACACATAATGAAAAAGGCGATTTCCTTATCAAAATAAAAAAAGAAGGCATGATGCACGAAATCGTTTATGCCACACATCCCTTTGATGTAGTAGGTTGGGACGGTTATAATTTTCCATACGGATTTTCCATTCATAATTTTGAACCCATAACAGGTCGTGTACACCAGCCACCACCAGTACATCAAACTTTTGAAACCGCCACTTTTGTAGTTTGCTCGTTCTGTCCAAGATTGTACGACTACCATCCAAAAGCAATTCCAGCACCCTACAATCACAGCAATATAGACAGCGATGAGGTGTTGTATTATGTTGATGGCGATTTCATGAGTCGCAATAATATTGAGCAAGGACACATCACATTACACCCAAAAGGAATTCCTCACGGTCCCGCCCCAGGAGCTATGGAACGCAGTATTGGCCAAACCATAACGCATGAATTAGCCGTAATGGTCGACACCTTTCGCCCGTTAATGGTCACCGAAACAGCTATGGGATTAGACGACGGCCAGTATTATAAATCATGGTTAGAATAACATTCAAACACAACAATTAAACGTTAGTATTATTATAAGGAGCTATTTCCTGCTATCCGCTACAATCTTTTCTTTTTTTAAAGAAAAAAAAGAAAAGGATTTTCACTGCTATCAGGGCTAGGGCATTCCAATACACAATCACTTTTTTTTAAACAAATAGCAATACGTATATCTATTGAACCCATTGAACGGAATTCAAAATCAGATGTACAATTTCAAAAAAACACAAATAAGATGTCAAAACAAGTAACACCCGTAAACTATACACTGGAAAAAATATTTGAAGGCGCACAAGATTTTCTTCCCTTAATGGGAACAGACTACGTAGAATTCTATGTTGGTAATGCAAAACAAGCCGCACATTTTTACAAAACAGCATTTGGTTTTCAGTCCCATGCCTATTGCGGGTTAGAAACAGGTTCCCGTGACAAAGTATCCTATGTTTTAAAACAAGACAAAATCCGTTTGGTGTTAACCACAGCATTAACCAGCGAATCACCAATTGGAGAACACGTAAAAAAACACGGAGACGGAATAAAAATAATCGCACTTTGGGTTGAAGATGCCCGAAAATCATTTGAAGAAACCACCAGTCGTGGTGCCAAAGTATACCTTGAGCCAGTAGTGGAGCAAGACGAATTTGGAGAAGTAGTCCGAGCCGGAATTTATACTTATGGCGAAACAGTGCACATGTTCGTGGAACGAAAAAATTATACAGGAGCATTTCTACCTGGCTTTGTCGAATGGAAATCCGATTATAATCCCAGCTCTATTGGGCTAAAATATATTGACCACATGGTAGGAAATGTAGGTTGGAACCAAATGAATACTTGGGTAAAATGGTACGAAGACGTAATGGGATTTGTCAACTTTCTTTCATTTGATGACAAACAAATCCATACCGAATATTCCGCTTTGATGAGTAAAGTAATGAGTAACGGAAATGGGCGTATAAAATTCCCCATCAATGAACCAGCAAAAGGGAATAAACGTTCTCAGATCGAGGAATACTTAGACTTTTATGAAGGCTCAGGAGTGCAACATATCGCTATAGCAACCGATGATATTATAACCACAGTATCTGAATTAAAAGCAAGAGGAATAGAATTCCTTTCGGCGCCACCACATGCATACTACGAAGATATCCCAAACCGTTTGGGCGAACACATGAAAATGATGCACGAAGATTTGGCTGTGATCGAAAAATTAGCCATCATGGTAGATGCAGATGAAGACGGTTATTTATTACAAATTTTCACAAAACCAATTGAAGACCGACCAACACTATTTTTTGAAATTATTCAGAGAATGGGTGCGAAAGGATTTGGCGCGGGAAATTTTAAAGCCTTATTTGAATCCATAGAGCGAGAACAACAATTGCGAGGAACACTATAAAATGGCATTTTTTTTGAATAATGTAAAAAAATAATCGATGAATGACATGGTTTTGTGCTAATGTTGTGTTAAAGTATATTTTTAGCAAAAAAAACATTGATTTGTTAACTACCTTTGCACTCGCAAAAAGGGAAGGGGTGGTTTCCTTCCTTAATTGATATAAATTTCATAATTTATAGTTTTTTGGTTAGTTAATAGCATAAAAACTCAGTCATTATTTGACTGAGTTTTTTTGTTTTAATACATTTGGAACAAATTTTGTACGGATGGTTAATAAATAGCCCAATCAAAGTGATGAAAAAAATAGCACTGCTTCTAATATTTATACTAACTGTAAGTTTTGATTCTCAAAAAGAAGATGCCTTTGCGGTAGGCGAATGGTTCAAATTCAGAATACATTATGGTTTTGTAAATGCAGGCTATGCCACACTTGAAGTTAAAGATGCTATTGTCAATAACAAAAAAGTCTTTCATGTTGTTGGAAAAGGATATACCACCGGAATGTCTCGTTTTTTTTTCAAAGTAGACGATCTTTATGAAAGTTATATTGACAAAGACACCCAAAACCCCTATCAATTTGTCAGAAAAATCAATGAAGGAGGCTATACAAAAAACCAAGAAGGGTTTTTTAATCTGTCGACAAATAAAATTCTAGTAAAAGATTATAAACATAAAACAGAAAACACATTTGGGATTCCAAAAAACACTCAGGACATTATGTCTACGTTTTATTATTTAAGAAATTATCCGAATATTGATAAAATAAAACCAGGAGATTCGGTTGCTATAGATATGTTTTTTGATGATGAAACTACAAAGTTTAAGTTAAAATTCATTGGACGTGAGGATATTACAACTAAATTTGGAACCGTTTCTACAATGATTTTTAGACCTTTGGTACAATCTGGACGCGTTTTTAAGGAAGAAGAAAGTCTAACCGTTTGGATTTCAGATGATGAGAATAAATTACCAATCAGAATAAAAGCAAGTCTAGCCGTAGGATCAATAAAAGCGGATTTAGATGCATTCAAAGGATTAAAAAATCCATTTAAAGTTAAATTATAATGAATATTACAGATCATTCAGAAGCTATTTTAAAAGAAATCGACTTAAAATACCAAGCAATAAACCAAAAAACAGACACGCAATTGGAAGGGTTGCTTTGGGCAAAACCGATTACTTATTGGGACTATATTCAAACCGATGGGTTGTTAAGTCTTCAAACACAGCGAACAACACTTCCAGATGAAATGGTTTTTATTATGTATCATCAAGTCAATGAATTGATTTTTAAAATGATACTTTGGGAAATGAATCAAATTTCCTATTGTCAGGATATTCAAATTGGATTTTTCACCGAGAGGTTAATGCGCATCAGTCGTTATTTTGATATGTTAACCACCTCTTTTAGTATTATGGAAGATGGAATGGAAGTTGACCAATACATGAAATTCAGAAATACTCTAACACCAGCAAGTGGTTTTCAAAGTGCACAATACCGATTGATTGAATTTTCTTCAACCGATTTAATCAACCTTATTGATTATAGATATAGAGGGTCAATTGATAGAGAAACTCCTATTGAATTTGCATTCGAACATTTGTACTGGCAAGCTGCTGGGAAAGATTATCACACTGGAAAAAAATCATTTTTGTTAGAAGAATTTGAAAGAAAATACAAAGGCTTATTCTTGAACCACATGAAAGAATACAACACCATTAATATTTGGCAAAAATTCAAACAACTTCCCGAAGCAGACCAAAAAAATCCCGAATTAATCAAAGCCATGCGCCATTATGATCATACTGTAAATATAACTTGGGTCATGCAACACTTGCAAGTAGCCATAAAATACATCGATCAAAGTGGAAAAGGAGATGGAGAAGCTACCGGAGGAAGTGATTGGAAAAAATACATGCACCCAAAATACCAACGAAGAATATTTTTCCCAGAATTATGGAGCGCCGATGAATTGGCAAATTGGGGAGTGGAAAAATAATTTTAATTTCAAAAATAAACACCGATTGAAACAAGTTTTTTTAATTATAGTAGTATTATTAACCATACTTTCCTGTTCTAAAACCGATGAAATTGCAGATGAAGTCATTGTAAAACCACTCGAAAAAAAGAGTGAGTTTGGATTTACCTATGCGGATTTTAATGTTGTACATGATACCATAAAAAAAGGCGACACTTTTGGGAGTATTATTGATAAACAAAATATTGGAGACAAGCAAGTCTATGATATTGTTGAAAAAGTAAAAGATACTTTTGATGTAAGAATCATGCGATTTGATAAGCCGTATACTCTTTTGCGAACGAAACACAAGAAAAATAAATTGCAGTTTTTTATCTATCAACCAGATGCATTGCATTATTATGTAGTTGATTTGCGAGATACAATTGCAAAGGCTTATAAAAAAACCAGACCTTTAAAATTCAAACGCAGAACAATTGGAGGTGTCTTAAAAGGATCTTTGTCTGAAACACTCGAAAGTGCTGATGTTGAAGGGGCATTGGCCAGCAAAATTTCTAAAATTTATGCTTGGTCAATCGATTTTTTTAAGCTTAAAAAAGGCGATCGTTTTGCATTGACTTTTACCGAAAGGTACATTAATGATACTGTTTATGATGGTGTTGACAGTCTTCAAGCCGCTTTTTTTGAATACAAAGGTAAATTTGTTTATGCTTTTCCGTTTGCTCAAAACCCTTCCTCAGATAAAATCGAATACTATGACGAAGAAGGAAAAACGCTAAAGAATTTCTTCCTTAAAACACCCATTAAATTCAGTAGAATATCTTCTCGGTTTTCATCCAATCGTTTTCATCCGGTACAACATACTTGGAAAGCACATAAAGGCACCGATTATGCAGCACCTTATGGAACACCAATAACAACAACAGCTGCAGGTGTTGTAGAGCAAACAGGGTTTACTACAGGAAACGGGAATTTTGTAAAAGTGAAACACAACGGAACGTATTCCACGCAGTATTTGCACATGTCCAGAATTTTAGTGAGACGTGGGCAGCATGTAACTCAAGGTCAAATTATAGGTAGAGTTGGCAGTACAGGATTAGCCACTGGACCTCATGTTTGCTATCGTTTTTGGAAAAATGGAGTGCAAGTTGACGCTTTGAAATTAAAATTGCCGAATGGAGAGCCTATGAATTCCAATAATAAAAAACGATTTTTAGAACAAATTACCCCTTTGAAAAGAGAATTGGATAGTGTAGCAAATTTATAATTTCAGATGCAATATCGAATACTTAAAAAAATAGAATTGTTTTTTCTTAAATTGTGATATAAGTGTAAACCGATTCTTATTTAAACTTATTTGAGTATTTTTGCCAAAAAAAATAATACTACAACCTAAATAAAATGGCTTTACACACAATAAACCCAACGAATACCGAAGTTTGGAATTCACTTCAAAAGCATTACGATGAAATACAAAATGCTTCAATGCATGATTTGTTTGAATCTGACCCTTCAAGAGTGGAAAAATTCAACTTAAAATGGAATGATTTTTTGGTGGATTATTCAAAAAACAGAATCAATCAAGAAACACTTGTATTATTACAAGAATTGGCCAATCAAGTAGGACTTAAAAGTGCTATTGCGGAATATTTTGAAGGGGGAATTATCAACCAAACGGAAAATAGAGCCGTACTGCATACCGCATTAAGAGCCAAAGAATCCGCAGTAATCAATGTTGAAGGAACAAATGTAGTTCCTGAAATTTATGCGGTTAAAGCTAAAATTAAAGCATTTACAAACGAAGTTACTTCAGGATTAAGAACAGGTTACACCGGAAAACCCTTTACTGATGTTGTAAATATTGGCATTGGAGGTTCAGATTTAGGTCCCGTAATGGCTGTGGAAGCATTGCAATTTTATAAAAATCATTTGAATGTTCATTTTGTTTCCAATGTTGATGGCGATCATGTCAATGAAATTATCAAAAAATTAAATCCAGAAACGACTCTTTTTGTAATTGTTTCTAAAACTTTTACAACTCAAGAAACACTAACCAATTCGGAAACAATCAGAGAATGGTTTTTGAAATCTGCAACGCAGTCTGATGTAGCCAAACATTTTGTGGCGGTTTCGACAAATCTTCAAAAAGTAACGGAATTTGGAATCAATCCTGACAATGTATTTCCAATGTGGGATTGGGTTGGAGGTAGATTTTCGTTATGGAGTGCCGTTGGACTTTCAATAAGTTTAGCTATAGGTTTTGAAAATTTTGATGCCCTTTTAAGCGGTGCAAACGAAATGGATGATCACTTTAGAACAGCTGATTTTGATAAAAATATACCTGTAACTTTAGCATTATTAAGTGTTTGGTACAATAATTTCTTTGGTGCCGAAAGTGAAGCCTTGATTCCATACACCCAATATTTACAAAAATTAGCACCTTATTTGCAGCAAGGTACTATGGAAAGTAATGGAAAAAGTGTAGGTCGGGATGGAAAACCTGTGGATTATCAAACGGGTACTATTATTTGGGGAGAACCAGGAACAAATGCACAACACGCTTTTTTTCAATTAATTCACCAAGGAACTAAAATTATCCCTACTGATTTTATTGGATTTGTAAAACCATTATACGGGGATGACAATCATCATGATAAATTAATGTCTAACTTTTTTGCACAGACAGAAGCATTAATGCACGGAAAAACGGCTGCACAAGTACAAGCAGAATTCGACAAACAAGGTTTAGATAAAGAGAAAGCGGCTGTTTTATTGCCATTTAAAGTTTTTTCGGGCAATAAACCAACAAACACCATTTTGATTCAAAAACTAACTCCAAAATCATTAGGTTCCTTGATTGCAATGTATGAACACAAGATTTTTGTTCAGGGAATTATCTGGAATATTTTTAGTTTTGATCAATGGGGAGTTGAATTAGGAAAGCAATTAGCCAATTCTATTTTAGAGGAAATCAATTCAAAAAAGATTAAGGAACATGATAGTTCTACCTCCTTTTTATTAAATCATTTTTTGACAAATAAATAATCATTTGTATGCTTAATTATTTCAAATATTAGCAAAAACTGTATTTGAAATTTTTAGATTGAATGTAAATAACGTTTTGGACGAGACCTATATCTCAGAATCACGAACAAATATTTTTGCTACTGATTTTGTTTCTGGAACCTCTGGACCAACATACGAATCAGCTGGAAAAACCTATAATGGCGTAGCAAATGCCAATCAAGTTTTCTTTGGTTTTGGAAGAACGTGGAACTTTAGTTTGCGATACAACTTCTAAGAAAAATGTAATATTATTTAAAAACGGCAGGCACTTTTGGTGTAATGCCGTTTTTTTTATGCCTTTTTTTTATTATATTTGAAATTCAAAAAACAAATTATATGTACGAATTCATTCAGAAGTTTCACTCCGGTTGGGCTTATTTAGCACTTTTAGCATTATTAATTGCAGTTGTAAATTCCTTATTGGGAATGAATTCTAAAAAAGAGTTTACTTCTAAAGACAGAAAAATAGCCTTGTTTGCATTGATTGGAACGCACACACAACTTCTAGTGGGATTCATTTTGTATTTTGTATCGCCTTTGGGTTTAGCCGTTTTTGGACAGATGAAAGATGCTACTTTACGGTTAACTTCTCTAGAACATCCATTAGTTAATGTTATTGCGATAGTGTTTATTACGATTGGTTGGTCAAAACATAAAAAATCCATTTTAAATGAAGTTAAATTTAAATCAATCGCTGTTTTTTACGGGATTGGATTAGTACTTATTTTGAGTAGAATTCCCTGGTCATTGTGGTTCTAAGTAACAGAAAGTCCTGAAAAGGGCTTTTTTTATCTAGGTATGGTTTTTGTAAAATAGATTTGAACTTAAAAAAGTATACATGAAAAAAGTAATAACATGGTTTTTTTTACTGGCTGTAATTGGTTTGGTAAGTAGTCAGATTACGACTGTTAACAAACAAAAAGGAACAGCAGTAAAAGACACTATAAAAAAAAATAAAATTGTTGTTGAACAAGAAGCAGTACAACAAGATACTTCCATAGTAGAGACTGGTTCCTTCAAAGTGTACAAAAAAAACGCGCATGCCTCTTATTATGCCAATAAATTTACAGGAAAACGAACATCAAGCGGAAAAAGGTTTGATAATAATAAATATACAGCAGCGCATAAAAAACTACCTTTTGGAACAAAAATTAAAGTAACAAATGAAGCAAATGGGAAGTCAGTTATTGTAGAAGTTATAGACCGTGGTCCTTTTGTGAGAACTAGAGAAATTGACCTTACCAAACGCGCCTTTATGGAAATTGCACAAAATAAAGGGAGTGGCCAGATGATAGTAACGATTGAAGTTTTAGAAAAATAATCACCAGTTTTTAAACGGATGCTTGCTTAAGTATGCGTTATAATACCGTTCGTCATTAGTTACTTCTTCCCCTAACCAATCTGGTTTTTCGAAGGTTTCTGTTTCTGAAGCAAGTTCTATTTCGGCAATGATGAGCCCTTCATTTTCTCCATAAAATTCATCTACCTCAAAAATATGATGGCCCACTTTGATTTCAAAACGGGTTTTATTAATACCTCCTTTTTCACATAGAATAAGAAGTTTTTTTGCTTCGTCAACAGGAATTTCTTTTTCCCATTCAAATCGAGACATGCCGGAGGCACTTGAAATTCCTTTTATAGTTAGAAATCCTTTATCTCCTTTTATTCGTACACGAACTGTTCGCTCTGGTACAGCACTTAAATAACCTTGAGCAATACTATTTTGTTTAAAAGCTTTTGTTTTGAAAGTAGTATTTGTAACTAAAAATTTGCGTTCAATTTCAATCATTTTATTACATGCTAATTTGATGTTTGAAAGGTATTAATTATTGTCTAATAGTTTTTGCATAAATTTGTGTAATGTCTGAAATAAATTCAAATAGAAAAATCATACACATTGACATGGACGCTTTCTATGCCTCGGTCGAGCAAATGGATAATCCAGAATTGCAGGGAAAACCAATTGCAGTAGGAGGTTCAGAAAACCGTGGGGTTGTAGCGGCAGCCAGTTATGAGGCTAGAAAATTTGGAGTTAGGAGCGCCATAAGCGGTGTGATGGCCAAGAGAAATTGCCCAGAACTCATTTTTGTCAGACCCAGATTTGACAGATACAAAGAAATTTCATCCAAAATTCAAAAAATTTTTCGCGAATACACGGATTTAGTAGAGCCACTCTCTCTCGATGAAGCCTATTTAGATGTAACAAACAATAAAAAAGGAAATCCAAGCGCCACTTTATTAGCCCAAGAAATTAGATTACGCATTTTTAATGAGGTAGGACTGACCGCATCCGCAGGAATTTCAATCAATAAATTTGTGGCTAAAATTGCTAGTGATTACAATAAACCCAATGGTCAAAAAACAGTTAATCCAGACGAAGTTATTCCTTTTTTGGAAGCATTACCCATTAGAAAGTTTTACGGTGTTGGAAAAGTTACTACCGAAAAAATGTACCAATTAGGCATTTTTACAGGTTTGGAATTAAAAAGTAAATCTGTCGAATTTCTGGAAAAGCATTTTGGCAAATCGGGTAATTTCTACTATAATGTGGTTCGTGGTATTCATAATAGCGAAGTAAAATCAGACCGAATAACAAAGTCAGTTGCAGCAGAACACACTTTTGATAGCAATTTGTCTTCGGAAATTTTTATGATAGAACAACTAGAACACATTGCGAATGCTTTGGTAAAAAGGTTAAAAAAACACAATGTAGCTGGTAAAACCATAACTTTAAAAATAAAATACAGTGATTTTACCCAACAAACCCGCAGTAAAACATTACCCTATTTTATTGCGGACAAAGGGTTAATTATGGAAAATATTCAAGAGCTTTTGTACCAAGAACGTATGAAGGATTCCGTTCGTTTGCTAGGGATATCGCTAAGCAATTTAAATACTGAACAAAAAAAGACGGTAGTGGTTCAACTTAAATTTGCTTTTTAATTCATAAAAACTAAGGTTCAACAAGAGTTAAAACACCTTAATTTGTGTTTTGGAACATGAAATAAAATTATATTTGAATCAAATTTTGATAGTATGGGGAATTTTAAACACTATGATGAAGCTACAGCTAAGTATCATAAAAACATCAATATAAAAAAAGCACCCATTTTTTCTTGGGAATTTCATCATGAATTCTTAGATGAAATTAAAAACTCATTTTTAGATATAAGCAAGTTGCATAATTTGGGATTAAAAAACCAATGGAAAAAAACAGATTGGGATTTTAAAGCATTGTTAAAGGAGCAAGTTGTTATTGTTACAGATGCTAAATTGAAAATCGTTTTTGCTTCTAAAAACATAACAAACATGAACGGATATATAGAAGAGGAAGTTGTTGGAAATAGTCCTAAAATGTTTCATGGTGCAGCAACGAATCAAACTACCTCAAGAGAAATCAGAACCGCTATCGAGTTGAGAGAATCATTTGAAAAAACCGTTTTGAATTATAAAAAAAATGGAGAAACCTATGTTTGTGTAATTAAAGGGTTTCCAATATTTAATAAAAAAGGCGATTTATCCCACTTTATAGCTTTTGAAAAAGCAGCATAAAAAAACCCTCTCTATGATTAGAAAGGGTTATATCTTTAAGTGATTGGTTCAGATTAGTTTTTGCTAGAAAGTTTAGAAAATAATCTCAAAAATTCAATATACAACCAAACTAATGTTATCATCAATCCCATAGCGCCATACCATTCCATATATTTTGGCATTTTTTGTTCAGCTCCTTTTTCGATTCGATCAAAATCTAAAAACAGATTTAATGCTGCTATAACAATGACAAATACACTAATACCAATACTCATCATAGAGTTTCCATAATGTACGGGTGTCCAACTGCTAAACATTGAAAACAGCCAAGAGATTAGATAATATGTAGCAATAGCTAGCGTTGCGGCTACAACTACTGATTTGAATTGTTCGGTAACTTTTACAATTCTAAATCTATACAATCCCAAACAAACGGCAAAAGTCACAAAAGTGGCGCCCACAGCTTGTTGTACAATACCAGGATATTTTGCTTCAAAAATAGCTGAAACACCACCTATAAATAATCCTTCAAACAGTGCATATCCTGGCGCTAAATAAGGAGAATATTGAGGTTTGAAAGCAGAGATTAAAACCAAAACTAGTCCAACTATAGCTCCGCCAATTGCAGGAACTATTGGATTTGTACCATTAAAAGCCAACCACCAAACTACCATTGCTGAAGCTGTAAGGAGTAAAAATAAAATCAAACTCTTATTAATAGTGCCTGACAAAGTCATTTCCTGATTGTAGTCAATTAGGGTTGCTTGATGCACTTCTTCTTTTTTGGAAACAGCAGTAAATGTTTTGTTGTTTAAAAAAGGGTTATTAGAATTGAAAGCCATAAGTTCTTTTTTTTTGTTAATCAAATATAAATTTTATTTTGCAGAAGTTGGTTTAAAGTATCTTAATTTTTTAAATCAAAAATAGACTTTAAATAAAAAAATCCGTCTCGTTATTAAACAAGACGGATTTAATACATTAAAATAATTGAAATTATTCTATTTCAGAAACTCTCAATGTGTTTACCATTCCTTTATCTTTAATAGGCATTGCTGCTAAATTGATA
>CANEXR010000004.1 GCA_947443815.1 Flavobacteriaceae bacterium
GAAAATGGGGAAGTTCCAAGCTTAGCAAACGCTAAACTTATACAATTAGCAAAAAACCCTAAATCGTTTAGATTACTTGTTGAAGAAAGTCAAGGTGTTTTTGGAGTTACTGAGAAAGTTGAATTATTAGAAAATGTTGATAGTTTAATTCAAAAAGAAAGAAAGAATCACTTTAATGTTGATTTACAAAACTATATTTTAGGAGATAGTAATCCTGATATTTATACGGGTTATAAATCACCAAATCTTGAAAAGTTAACGGAGATGATTGTTTATTTTACGCAACAATTAAATCCATTAAAAACAGTGATGAACAAGTTGCTTTTTTATGCTGATTTTTTAAACTTCAAAAAAACTTCATTTTCAATAAGCGGAACAAGATATGTTGCAATTGATTTTGGACCTGTTCCAAATAATTTTCAAACTATTTTCGAAAAATTACAAAGAGAAAATAATTTTAAAATAAATACTATTGACTATGGTAATGGATATTACGGAGAAGAGTTCCAATCTATTGAAAACAGAATATTTAACCCTGATTATTTTAATGAGTCTGAAGTGAGTACTTTGGAAGAAATTGTAAAAAGATTTAATGGAATGTCCAGAAATGAAATTGTAAAATTAAGTCATGAAGAAGAAGCTTGGATTAAAAATTATAAAGATGGTAAAAAACTGATTGAATATCATTACAGTTTTGAGCTGAAACATGTTTAAGAAAAAAAGGAATAAAAGTTAAGGAAGTATCGCTTCCTTTTTTTATGTCGAAAATTTTAAAAGAGAATGTAGTTGTTGATTGTAATGATATTTGACAATATTGTATATTTGATTTTTACAAATCTACTTTCATGAAATCAAAATCAATAGATACATTTTACGAAGAAATCTCAGGCGACTGCTTTATGGATGCAAACGCCTTATTGCCCAACGGCATCCAAAAAGAAATTGGTCATTTCAATGTTTTCAACATCAAAGAACTATATGAACGGCTAAAAGGGAAATCGTGTATGCCTTATGATCGAAGAGCGTATTATAAAATAAGTTTGATTCGGGGTAAAAACAGAGTGGAGTATGCTGACCGCACTATTGAGATTGAAGAAAATGCCATTTTGTTTGCCACACCCAAAATTCCGTACAATTATCTTCCATTAGATAAAGAGCAGTCGGGTCATTTTTGTGTCTTTACGGCGGAGTTTTTGTCTAAGGACAAAATAGGAATGGACTTAGATAAATTGCCCATATTTCAAACGGATGGTTATCCCGTTTTTCAGTTAACTAAAGATGAAACGATTGCAATTGATTTGATTTTCAAAAAAATACACCAAGAAATCAATTCAGATTATGTGTATAAATACGATTTGATTCGGAATTATGTGGCGGAGTTGATACATTTTGGTCAAAAGCTACAGCCTATAACGGCTTTGTACTCCAAGCATAATTCGGCAGCAAGGGTTTCTTCCTTATTTGTAGAATTACTCGAAAGACAATTTCCAATTGAATCGCCCCGTCAGCGATTGGAATTGAAGTCAGCCAAAGATTATGCAACTCGTTTAGCTGTCCATGTCAACCACCTCAATAAAGTTTTAAAGGAAAATACGGGAAAAACCACTACTGAGTTAATCCGTGAGCGATTGCTTCAGGAAGCCAAAATTTTATTGAATGAAACCGATTGGAATATTTCCGAAATTGCCTATTCACTCGGTTTTGAAGAGTTGGCCCATTTTTCTAATTTTTTCAAAAAACAAACGGCTTTGTCTCCCTTGTCTTTTAGAGTTTAAAAATAGTTTAGGTATTTATTTTTATTTAAAAAAAATTGATAATTTGAATTTTGCAAATTCTGGATTGATTTTTACAATTCAAAGCATTGATATCTGAACTAATTTTGTCCTATTAATTTAAAACAAAATCTAAGATGGAAAATAAAAGTAAAATAGCATTGGTTACAGGAGGAAGTCGTGGATTAGGAAAAAATATGGCGTTAAGCCTTGCCCAAAAAGGATTGGATGTAGTGTTGACGTATCACAGCAAAAAGGAAGAAGCCGAATCTGTAGTGGCTGAAATCGAAAAACTAGGACAAAAAGCGGTGGCTCTTCAATTGAATGTTGCTGATGTAAGTAGTTTTGATTTGTTCTTTCAAAATGTAACAACTGCATTAAAAAACACGTTCAATACAGCAAATTTTGATTTTTTAATCAATAATGCAGGTGTTGGAGCACACGAAAGTTTTTTGAAAACTACAGAAACTCAATTTGATGATATGGTCAATATTCATTTCAAAGGGGCTTTTTTCTTAACTCAAAAAGCGTTGGATGTAATGAATGATGGCGGTGGAATTGTAAATATTTCCTCTGGATTGACTCGTTTTTCATTTCCAGGATATGCTGCTTATGCTAGTATGAAAGGGGCAATAGAAACGCTGTCCAAGTATCAAGCAAAAGAATTGGGTGAACGAAAAATCAGAGTGAATATCGTGGCGCCGGGAGCAATTGAAACTGATTTTGGAGGCGGTGCTGTTCGCGATAATGAACAATTGAATCAACTGATTGCTTCCTTAACAGCATTAGGTCGTGTAGGTTTACCTGATGATATTGGGAGTGTGGTAGCTTTTTTGTGTACCGATGATGCAAAATGGGTAAATGGACAACGTATAGAAGTCTCAGGAGGAATGAATTTGTAATACTAAATTATAAGTCTAAACATTCAAGGGATTTTTTAAACCATATAAGTGATGTAAGTTCATTTAAGTAGGACCATTTTGAATTTATAAAGGTATAATGGTGTTTTTACTTTTTAATTGATATTAAAAAAAGGGTGTATGACTTGATTTTTCATACACCCTTTTGGGTTTTTAAAGACTATTTAAAGAACTATTTAACAATCAGTTTTTGAGTAACCTCAAGGGCATTGGTGTGTACGGTCACTAAATACAAACCTGTTGCTAAATTGTGATTGATTTTTGCGGAAGCATTAATTTGTTTTACCAAAGCAATTTTTCCATTGAAATCAGTAACAGTTACTGTCGCGATATCATCAGTTTCTAATTCGGGTAAAAGGATATTAAATTGATTGTCTGTTGCTGGATTCGGATAAATTGTAATCGCTGTAGTTTCGCTATCGTCGTTAATTGCGACTTTATCTGTTTTAATTTTTGCTGTTCCTGCAGCGACTGCATTCAGTTGCCATTGTGCACTATAAAAACTGTCTTGCGCGCCAGAATATTGGGCAGCACCTGTTTGTCCTTCTACATTGACAATACTTGCGGGTTGCCATTTATTTCGTATTCTAATCCAAGTTCCATCAATATATTCGGGTGTCCATTGCGCACTTGACCAACCTGCCGTAATGGCCCCAGATTGAACAGAACCGGTTTGATTTTCGATATGCATAAATTCGCCGGTACCAAGATTTTTGAATTGCGTATAGCGGCCATCAACCATTATTTTTTCCCAACGATAAGTGTTGTTTGCCACCGTTGTACCATAGCCTACATTTGCACCAGCATCGTAGAGATAAGTTCCTTTCCATCGGTTTTGAATGGTATAATAATAGAGGTTAGTAACCACTAGATATTGGTATGGGTTCAAGGTCATTGTAGCACCAGAAGTTAAGTTAATCGTAGCGCCAGTATAAACTTCTTTGAATGAACCTGCCATGGCTGCTGGTACCACAAAGGTTGATGATGATCCTCTAAGATTGGTGAGAACAATAACTTTTTCGCTTCCAGAGGTTTTGGTAAATGCACAAACGTTTGTATTTGAATAATTGGTCATTGTACCCCGTCTAATAGCCACACTTGAGTTTCTGAAATTTAGAATTTTAGTAAAGTCATTTTTAGCAGTAGTATTACTCCAATTAATTTTTACAGTAGTATAAGGCCATGGAATTATTTGATTAAAATCGGCTTCTTGTCCACTGGTTAAAAATGGAACTCCGCGCATGTAGGCAGATACCAGAAAATTAGCAATTACACCATCATGACCACCAAAAACATTCATAGCAGTTTCTGTGGTTTCTGAGTCATGGTTAGCGGTATATCGAGCTATTTGTTGTGAAGCATTTGCTGAGGTATATTCGGTATTGGTAACAGTTTGAAGTTGCGCTACAGAGGTGCCTGAATGAACTGATTTAAGCGCATCGCCATACCATTTGAAACCAAAATTCATATCAAAACCTGAGGTAAAATTTTGTGCAAAAGTACCTTCTGCAAATAGGATTAATTTATGGGAACTAATCCCTCTTAAATTGCTAATCGCTTGCGTCCAGAAAGCAGCTGGAGAATTATCAGCAAAGTCGCAACGATACCCATCAATATTAGCAGCAAAAATCCAATACCGCATAGCGTCAATCATGGCGGTTTTCATAGCGCTACTGTTGAAATTTAAAGCGGCTACATCCGAATAAGTACTTAATTGTTGTATTACACCATTGCTTTGCACGTAATAATCGGGATGTTGGGTAATCCAAGCATGATCCCAAGAGGTTTGATTGGCAACCCAGTCTAAGATAACAGCCATTCCTCTGCTATGGGCTGCATCAGAAAGGTTTCGTAAATCGGTAAGGGAACCATATTCTGTTCCTACAGTTTTAAAATTTTTAATGCAATAAGGCGAATTAGAACTCCTAGAATCAGTACCATAAGGATAAATAGGCATGAGATACAATACATTAATACCCAGTGCTTTGATTCGGTCTAAATCGGCGGTTACTGCTGCGAGAGTACCGGCAGCACTATGTGGTCTAATGTGCACTTGATAAATATTTGCATCTCTAGAATCGGGAACTCCAGTATAAGGCGTTCCGTACTGCGCTGGATCTTGAGCATAAAGTGCTATTCCAGTAAATAATAAGAAAAACAATGCTATTCGTAGTAGTTTGTTACTTGTTCTCATTTCATAATTTTGGTTAGTGGTTAATAGTTTTTTTGGTTATTTATAATGATTCATGGTCTCTATTTCTGGCTGTTTATTAATCTGAAAAAAAGATTTAAATTCGGTCGTTATTGGCACAAGAATTCTAAAGCCGTCTTTAAAGAATAAAAGAGACTTTTTTATACTAATTGGAATGAAAATTTTAATAAAAACCCCTTAAAACGAATGTAAAAGGGGGTTTTAAAGCCTGTAAAACTATTTTTTAATTAGTTTTATAGTGCTTGTCTCAGATGTTGTTGTCACTTTAGCAAAATAATATCCTTTAGCTAAACCTGAAGCATCAATAGTTGTTTTGTTGTTTTTAGGCGCTACAGAACGGATTATTTTACCCGTATTGTCTACAATTTGAATGCTTTCGATAATCTCATTTGAGGAATTGAAATTCCAATTGTTTTCTGCTGGATTTGGATAAACACTAAAAGTTGAATAGTTGAATCCTTTTGTAGCCAATGCCCCAGTTATAGTATAGATTTTTGTACTAATGTTAAAATTAACATCATAATTCCCAGATGTTGGCACCGTAATTCCATTTGCATCAATTACTGCTGTTCCAGAAGGGAAATCGGTTCCTCCCCAGTTGTAAGGTAGCGTCCAAGAATGATTCCCACGAAATTTTAAAGCTCCAGGAGTTAAAGCTACGTTTGTAAGCGAATAATTTGTACCATCAGTAGTCGTCATATCCGTATCGGAATCCCATTTTCCGGGAGTGGCATCTCCAAAAATACTAATTACTCTAAAGGTAAAGCTATACGCAAAGGTAGTTTTATTAAAAGTAATGGTATAAAGAGCGGTTGATGGTACAGAAATTCCATTAGCATCAATTACTGCTGTACCAGAAGGGAAATCAGTTCCTCCCCAATTGTAGGGTAGTGTCCAAGAATGATCCCCACGAAATTTTAAAGCACCAGGAGTTAGTGTTACATCAGTAAGAGTATAAATATTCCCGTCAGTGGTAGTCATATCCGTATCCGTATCCCATTTTCCTGGAGTAGCATCTCCAAAAATACTAATCACTTGAAAAGTAACGTTTTGTTTGATAATGCTATAACTAAAAGTAGTGGTGTTGAAACTAATATTATAAAGCCCCGCTGAAGGTACAGTAATCCCATTAGCATCGACAACTGCAGTTCCAGTAGGGAAATTAGTTCCTCCCCAGTTGTAAGGCAATGTCCAAGAATGATCTCCACGAAATTTTAATGCACCTGCAGTTAATCCTACGTTGGTTAGGGTATAATTTGTTCCATCAGTAGTAGTCATATCGGTGTCGGTATCCCATTTTCCTGGAGTAGCATCTCCAAAAATACTGATTACTTGAAATGCTAAATTTTGTTTTTTAGACAAAGTAGGTGATGGTGTTTTTGCATTGGCAAAAGAAAATGTCAGAAGACAAATAACGAATAAAAGTAATTTTTTGTTCATAATTTAATTTTTTTTGGTTGTTAGTAATAGCATGATGGTTGTTTATTTTAAGCATAGTATAAAGAGCGGGTCTTTATACTATGCTTTTTGAAATTAGATTTTCTTTAAAGTTTTTAGTTCTGAATCGGTAGTTTCTTTAATGCTGATAGCCACTCCACCTCCAGGGGCGATGTATTGTTTCAATACTGTTTTTGAAGTGATGATTACTTTTCGAATAGAATAATTTTGTGGATTTTCGTTCCAACTGGCATCTTTAGTATCTGCATAAATGGTGGCAGTATATTTTTTCCCTTTTGGAAGATATTCAAAAGGAATGGTAGCAGTTCGTGCATTTTCATCGGTGATACCACCAATGAACCATTCGTTTTTGCTTTTTGCTTTACGGGCAATGGTTATGTAATCACCAGGTTCAGCTTCAAGGATATAGCTGTTGTCCCAATCCACGGCAACATCTTTGATAAACTGAAACGCATCTGTAAAACGATTGTAATTTTCAGGAATATCAGCGGCCATTTGAAGCGGACTATACATCGTTACATAATACGCTAGTTGTTTGACCAAAGTGGTATTCACACGTTGGTTTCCACCAGTTTTGTAATAGGTAAGATCGGTTTGAAAAATACCGGGAGTATAATCCATTGGTCCACCCATCAATCGGGTAAAGGGCAAAATTGTAGTGTGCTCGGGAGCCAATCCACCCATGGCTTCAAACTCTGTTCCTCTGGCTGATTCTTGCGCTACCCAGTTCGGATAAGTACGATTTAGTCCAGTAGGGCGAACCGCTTCGTGACTGTCAATCATGATTTTATAATCGGCAGCTCGTTCCGCTACATGAATGTAATGGTTGACCATCCACTGCCCATCATGATGCTCACCACGAGGAATAATTTTTCCCACATAGCCTGTTTTTACTGCATCATATCCATTGGCATTCATGAACTCAAAAGCTCGGTCTAAACGACGTTCGTAGTTTGTGGCTGCTCCAGATGTTTCGTGGTGCATGATGATTTTTACTCCTTTTGCGGCAGCATATTCCTTAACTGCTTTGACATCAAAGTCGGGATAAGCGGTTACAAAATCAAAAACTTCTTCTTTCCAGTTGTTAATCCAGTCTTCCCAACCTACATTCCAACCTTCGATAAGTAGGGCATCAAAACCATTGGCGGAAGCAAAATCAATATATTCTTTGGCATGTTCAGTTGTAGCACCGTGTTTTCCATTTGGCGTAAGCTTCGTAAAATCCTGGCCTAGTTTTACATTATTTTCTTTTCCATACGCCCAAGTACTTTTTCCAGCCACAAAATATTCCCACCAAATTCCAATGTATTTCACGGGCTTTATCCAAGAAACATCTTTGTAAGCAGTAGGTTCGTTGAGGTTTAAAATTAATTTAGAAGCTAATATTTCGGTAGCTTTATCACTCACAACAATAGTTCTCCAAGGCGTTTGAGCATCGGTTTGCATATAGCCTTTATTTCCAACGGCATCTGGAGTAAGGTGGCTACTCATTTTGAAAGTTGTAGCATCTATATTCAAGGACATAGCAGGATAATTAATCAATGCCGCTTCGTGAATATTGATGTAAAGACCGTCATCGGATTTCATCATAGAGGGTGTTTGAACTGCTAATTCTTTTATAGGCCACTGCGAATTGATTTCTACAGTTGCTTTTTTAATCAATGCAGGAATCTCCGAAATTTTGGAGGTGGTGTAGGCGTATTCATTGGTGTCATAATCTCCTGGAATCCAGAAAATTTTGTGATTACCCGCTAATTGAAATTCGGTATGCTCTTCTTTGATGACAAAATATTTTAAATCATCTTGTTTTGGAAATTCATATCGAAAACCCAATCCATCATTGAACAAACGAAAATGAATCCGAATGTAACGGTTGTTATTTTTGGCTTGTGCCAAAGTAACGACCAATTCGTTGTAATTATTGCGAATGGTTTTTTCTTCGCCCATGACCGGATTCCAAGATTCATCTACCGATTTTTGTTCGGTTTTAGTAATGGCAAAACCATCCATGAAAGAAGGAGCATCTTTGATTTCTAAACCCAAACTGCTGGGTTTTATAACCGCTTTTCCTTTGTAACTTAATTGATAGGAAGGAACGCCATTGGTTTTTAATTCAAATTGAAGCGAAAGATTCTTGTTTGGAGAATTGATGGTTTGGGCTTGCGCCAAAAGAGGAGCTATACAAACTAGAAATAATCGTATGATTTTCATACTGTTACTTAAGGGAAGAACCATTTTTTTGGATTTAAAATTCATATAATTTTAATTTATAAAGAGCCATAAAGGCACAATGACACAAAGTCACGAAGTATTTAAAATTTAAAAACAATCAAATTAGCTAAGAAAGTCTATGGGATTAAATCTTTGTGTCTTATGCCTTTTGGCAATAAACAGAATGGAATTTAAATGCTTTTGTGTTAATTTTTCAATACAATATATTGGTAAGGCTGTAAACTGATTTCAGTACCTACAGTTGCAGCAGTATTGGTGAAAGCATCTTTCCAAGTTGTTGTTTTTAACGAAGCTGGAACAAGGTATTTTACGGCACCAGCTGTTAAATTCGAAAGTACTAAGACTTTTTCCGTTTCGGTTTCCATAGTAAAAGCGCTTATTGCTTCAGTGCTATAGCCTTTATATATTCCTTTTTTGATTGCATTGCTACTGTTTC
The DNA here is from genome assembly GCA_947443815.1 of Flavobacteriaceae bacterium. GTDB lineage: Bacteria > Bacteroidota > Bacteroidia > Flavobacteriales > Flavobacteriaceae > Flavobacterium. The sequence goes on from CANEXR010000004.1 coordinate 9,031, forward strand.
TAAAGGCAATAATTTTTTTGTATTCAGCTAAGATATTGGCATCAGCGGTAGTCCAATCAATCGGAGTTCGGTTGAAATAATCGATTCTTTTATTGTATCCAATTTCTTGACCGTTATAAATCATAGGAACTGATTTCAGGTAAGCAGCTACTACGAAAGTAGCAATAGAACCTTGTTTTCCACCAAACAATTCTAGAGGTGTTCCGTCCGAAAGGTTGACATCATGATTGGTGGTGTATCTTACAATTCGTTGCGAGTTATCATAATTATTAGCATATTCAATCGCATTCGAATCTTGTAAGCTAGTTGCAGGTTTGTTTTCGCTAAATACTTTTTTCATGGCTCCGAAGAAGTTAAAACCAAAAGTGTAATCAAAACCAGCTGCAAAGTGGTTCACTTTTGATCCTTCGGCAAGCATTAAAAGGTCCTGATTTTTGATTTTTCTTAAAGCAGTAATGGCTTCTGTCCAAAAACTCTGAGGAACTGCATCTGCATAATCACATCTAAAGCCATCAACATTGGCAGTATACACCCAATAAGACATGGCGTCAACCATGGCAGCTCTCATTTCGGTATTGGTAAAATCCAATTGTGCCACATCATTATAATTCGTCCCTGGAGGGATGATGATATTTCCGTTAGTATCTTTTTGATACCAGTTAGGGTGTGTAGTAATCCAAGCGTTATCCCATGAAGTGTGATTAGCAACCCAATCCAAAATAACAGCCATGTTTTTTTTGTGGGCTTCTTCCACTAAAACTTTAAGATCTTCTATGGTTCCAAAATCGGTATTTACCGCTTTGTAATCTTTAACAGAATAAGGAGAGCCTAATCCACCCGAAGCGCGAACTACGCCCACTGGAAAAACAGGCATTAAATAAATAACATTCACTCCAAGTTCTTGAATAGCAGCCAATCTATCCTGAACACCTTTTAAATTTCCAGCTTGACTAAAAGAACGAATATTAACTTGATAAATTATCGCATCTTCTTTTTTGGGCATTTTTTCAAAAGGGGCACCATATTGTTCATAAGCTGGTTTTGGTGTTGAATTGTCATCCGAAGCACTGCAAGAAGCCAATACCGAAGAAAAGATAAGTGCAAAAACGATGTTGATATATAGTTTCATTTTTTTGTTTTTTAATGATAAATAGTCGGTTTGAAAATGGTACATCCCTCCGTCTTTTTCAATAAAGAGGGATGTTTTTTAAATAATAACTGAACCATTTTATGCCGAACGATTATCTTATTTTATTAGATTTTTTTCACGGTATAGGTTCCCGTTGCAGGATAAACACCTGTTGTAGGGTCTTTTTCTTGTATGGACAAAGTGATTTCATAAGTACCTGCTTCTCCTACATAATGAGCGCCTTGATTGTCTAGATACATAATACCTTCGTCATTATTTTTGGCTCCGTAGTTGATAGTCCACGAATTATTAAGTCTGAATTTTACATTTCCAGGGACTAAATTTGCGGTGACTTTCCATATTTTTGCTTGATGGTCATAGGCCATAGGCGTACTGGTATTCCAACTTCCTGAGGTGGCGTCTCCAACAATTCCCCATGAATAGGGAACAGCAGTCCATTTAGAAGTATTTAGGTTTACCGTCATTTGATAGGTTCCTGCTGCTGGAATTTGAAAATCAGTATCGCTACCGTCCAATATATTTCCGTTGGCATCAGCACCATAAAATTGAGACCAGTTTCTTTCGTTATTAAATTTGAAACCCAATCCTTTTGTAGTTGGAAAAGTTACATAACCTTGATAAACACCACTGTTAATGGCATTCAAAGCAGCAGCAGTATTAATATCCCAATCTTGGTAACTTCCTGGCATATATATGGCTCCAAAAACAACTTTTTTTGCAAAAGGAGTAACCGTCAAAACAATTGCTTCGGAATAGATTTTTCGATCCATAGTCGATTCAACTCGAACGGCTATTTTTCCTTCAATATCTACAGGAAGTCCTAGTTTGATGGCCATTTTATTAAGATCCATTCCTAAGAATGATTTGCTTAACACATCTTCTCCAGCCTCCACTCGGATAGCTTTCCCCCATGCAGTTGCACCAGCAGTATCTGAAGGTAAGTCAAATTGTAAAGCATAAGTAACTGGGGCATTAATTGGAAATTGAACGGCTGGCCATGATAGGGTCATCACAGATTCGTTCTCATTTCCTGTAGAAAGAATTACAGTATCAGGCGATGCTTCAATAGCTCCCGAAAAAGCCACTTCTTTTAATGTAGTAAGCACTGCTTCATTTTCGCAGGATGCACTAAGGAAAACTAAGCTGCAAATTACGAATAACTTGTTTATATATTTTTTCATAATAGTTCTGTTTTAGTAACCTGTATTTTGTTTAAGTCCTTTATTAGCGTCTAATGCTGCTGTTGGTATCGGGAATAATTTTCTGTATTCTTGCGATATACCTCTGAAATCATTGGCTAATAAGAATTTATTAAATCGAATCATATCTTGTCTTCTATGTCCTTCCCAGTTTAATTCAAAGCCTCTTTCATTATAAATGTCATCTAATGTTGGGTTTGAAGCTAATATGCCTAGTCCAGCACGTTGTCTTACAGGATCTATAAATGGTTTTGCGGCAGCAGCATTTCCTAATCTAACATTACATTCTGCTTTCATTAATAATACATCGGCATAGCGGTAAATAGGAAAATCATTGGATGCTCCACCACCGTCCATTGGAGTAACAGGGTAAAATTTTGTATTACGAACTCCTGCTTGTGGGGCAGCACCTGGATTATCTAAGGAAGCCACATCAATAGAATAGTTTACGCCTCCACCTTGATCACCATAGCGGAACTGTTTTTTACGAATATCGGTATCGCTATATTTCAAAAAGAAATCTTTTGGAACAATAGTACCGTTCCATCCGCTGTATCCTAATAATGTTTTTGCATCAGGCCCGTTTAAACTTCGAACGGTAAAAATGTTTCTGGATACAACATTTGCAGTAGCAAACATGGCCAAAATAGTTTCATCATCTGGAAGCACGTCCCCGAATAATTCGTAGTATTTATTCCCCATTGGGCTAGAAGCATTGGCTGCACCGGAATGAAGTGTAAATCCTCCTTCGCTTACTTTATCACAAGCAGCTAAACATTTATCCCATTCTGGAGTACCCGTGTATACTTCGGCGTTCAAATATACTTTAGCTAATAAAGTATATCCAGCCCATTTATTGAACCTTCCGTAGTAGTTTCCTCCTTTGGTAGCCGAAAGAGTTTCTACATTTTCCGTTAATTCTTTTACAATAAAAGCATAAACGTCCTTGCGACTCGATTGTGGAATTTGATCTACCGTGATGTTATTGTCCGTATAGAAAGGAACATTTCCAAAATCATCAATCAATAAATAGTAGAAAAAAGCTCTTAATACCTTTGCCTCAGCAATTTTTGAAGGTTCAGCATGAGATTGTTCTAATTGATTAACGGCTAAATTGGCATTGAAAATAGATTTGTATAACCATTTCCAAGTATTGTTGATAAAACTGTCTGTTGGTAGCCATTCGTGTTTGTATAAACGGGCAAAGTCCAATTCCCAATCACCCGTTGTTCTATGTGGAATTACTTGTTCGTCAGAAGTAAAACAGTTTAAGTCATACCAACCTCTATCTGCTCCAGCATATCCAACACCATCCCAATTCCCGCCTACTTGGGCATAAACACTTGCCAATGCAACATCAGCTCCTTGTGCAGAACCATAAAAGTCGTCTGCAGTATATTTATCATACACGTTTTCATCGATATTGGTACATCCAATAAATAATAAGAAGCTTAAACTCCCTATTAGCAGTATATTTTTGATTTTCATTTTCTTTTACTATTTAAATTTTACATTTAATCCAAAGGCAAAACTTCGGGTACGAGGATAAATACCATTGTCGCCTCCAAAACCATTACTACCACTCAAATTTAATTCGGGATCAATTCCGGAATAATTAGTAATTAGCAATAAATTGTTTCCAGTCAAAGAAAACCGAACAGATTCAATATATTTAACCTTTTCAAAATGAAAATTATAACCAACAGTTACATTTTCTAATCGTAGAAAAGAACCATCTTCTAGCCATAAATCAGAACCATATTTAGAAGTATATAATCCTAGAGGAATTGCACTATCTAAAATATTTGCTTTACCGATGTTTTCTAAATAACTTAAATTTGAACGCAAACCGTTGTAAATTTTGTTTCCTCCAGAGCCTCTCCATAACATGGAAACATCTAAATTTTTATGTTGAAAAGTGGGGTTAAATGCATACGTATAAGTTGGCAAAGCAGATCCTTTAATTAAACGATCGGGACTAGTGTTACCTTGATCAATAATGCCATTTCCATCTACATCAAGAACAGTTTCTGAATTAGCATTGTCTTTGCCAGTATGGTGCAAAATATTGAAAGTCCCAATAGGTTGTCCTGCAATCAAGAATGAACTTGGCCCCCATGAAACATTATTAGTATTCAAAGGCACTCCATTAATACTACCACTTAAGTTTAATATTTCATTTCTCAAAAACGACACATTTCCCGCAAGGGTTAAGGTTGTGTTTTCGGATTTTATCAAGTCGTAACCTAATGCAATTTCTAATCCTTGGTTTCGTAAACTTCCAACATTGGCTTTAATACTATTATAAGGGAATGGAGGTTGGGGAACGGTATAATCAAATAATAAATTATCGGTAGTTGCAGTGTAAACATCTATAGAACCTCTTACTCTTTTGTCCAAAAGAGCAAAATCCACTCCAAGATTCGTTTGTTTTTTGGTCTCCCAACGCAAATCGGCATTGGCATTTTGAGTCACATTGAAATTAGTGATTTGCTGTCCTCCAAAATAAGTAACTCCAGAACCACCTACTAATGAAATAGAATTTTGAGGCCCTAAACCTTGCTGGTTTCCAGTAACGCCATATCCACCTCGAAGTTTCAACTCATTAAAAATAGTTTGATTGGCCATAAAAGGCTCTCTGTCAATTTGCCATCCCACAGATGCTGATGGAAAATCTCCCCACTTATTATTAGCTCCAAATACGGAAGATCCATCTCTTCTTAAACTTGCAGTGAATAAATACCTACTCAAAAACGAGTAATTCACACGGCCTAAAAAGGAAACTAAAGTTCTGTCGTTTTTGTACGAACTAATATCACCAGGCTGTACTTTGGACAAATCCCCTAATTGCAAGGCGTTATAAGTTGCAATATCATTTATAAAACCTTTGGCTTGTGCAAAATTACCTTGATAGGTTTGATTTTGCCATTCGTATAATGCCAAAGCATTGATGCTGTGTTCTCCAAACACTTTTTTATAGGAAAGACTAGCATTCATTAATCTTTCGTTTTGTTTGTTGTTGTTGATATTTGCGTATCCTTTTTGATCAATAGCATAAGCATTTGTAGATTCAGCAGGAAGATAATAGCCATTGGTACTATTAGTTTTTCTCCAACTTCCAAACCAGCCAGCTGTTAGTCCTTTGAACAAATCCAAATCGGCTTTAAGACTCCCAAATAAATTATCATATTGCCCTTCATTGGTCACGGTTTGCGCCGCAGCATAAGGATTCAAATATTGAAAAACATTTGGGTCTGTAAAATAGGTTCCATTGGTCTCATAAACAGGATCTGTAGGACGCATTACATATGCATTTGAAATTAAATTGGAAGTAAACGCAGCTCTACCAATACTACCAATACTATTTGTTGCATTGGTAACGCCACTGTTCAAATTGAATGTTAATTTTAATTTATCATCAATAGCGGATTGTGTGGCTTGAATTCGGCCAATATATTTTTGATTGCTGGTATTAATTACTACTCCGTCTTGTAAAATAGCACTGATAGAAGCTCTATAGCTAAATTTATCTGTGCCTCCTCCAAAAGACAAAGTATGGGTTTGTGTCGCGCCATTTTTTGTAAGAATACCATACCAATCTGTATTAGAACCATGATTTGCAGAAGCGGGTACACCAACTAATTGTGCTTGTTGCCACCATTGATCAGCGTTCAACATATCCAATTTTTTAGGAATATAATCAATAGCCATGGAACTAGAATATTCAACAGATGTTCTGCCAGTTTTGTTTTTCTTAGTGCTTACAATGATTACTCCAGGAGCTCCTCTAGAACCATAAATTGCCGTTGCCGAAGCATCTTTTAATACATCGATTGAGGCAATTTCGCTAGGAGGAATTTGGTTTAATAAATCCATATTTCCTTGAATTCCATCCACTACGACTAATGGGTCATTTCCTCCGATTAAGGAAGAAATTCCTCGAATTCTAATGCTTGGTGCAGTACCTGGCTCACTACCAGTTTGAGTGATATTAACGCCAGCCATTTTTCCAGAAATTAACTGTAATGGATTAACCACGGCACCTTGATTCATGTCTTTTGCAGCTATTGAAGAAACAGCTCCGGTGACATCTTTTCTTGATGAAGTTCCGTATCCTACAAGGACCACTTCTTTCAATTCTGTGGTGTCTGGAAAAAGTTGAATTACACTATTGTCTTGGTTTGCCGAAACTTTTTTGGATTTATACCCTATGTAACTTACAAGCAGCATAGCGCCACTGTCTTCAACGGTTAGTTCAAAATTACCATCAAAATCAGTAACAGTACTTTTCTTGCTTTTTTCTTCTACAATCGATGCGCCGGGTAATGGCATTCCGTTTTCGTCAGAAACTTTTCCTTTGATGGTTTTTTGTATGTAAAATGAAGCACTAGTTTTTAAAACGAGTACCTTTTTTAGAATTATTTGAGTATCACGAACGATATAATCAGTTGCTGTTCCTTTGAATAATTTCTCTAAAACGGCATCTATAGCTTGGTTTTTTACGTTGATAGAGATGACCCGATTTAAATCAACATCGCTCATTTTGTAAATAAATCTGAAATCTGTTTTTTGTTCGATGGTCTCGATAACCGTTTCAACGGTAGTATTACTTAATTCCAAGTTTACTTTTGTTTTTTGGGCATAAGTATTAGCTCGGATTGAAAATAGAGAGACCAAAAGAAGTAGTGTTGTTAGTTTCAATTTTAGGTCATTTTGGAACAATGGAAAATGCATACCACTGTTCTTTGGTTTTTTTTTCATAATTTTGTAAATAGATTGTATTTAATCAGTTAGGTTCAATCGCTTATTCAATCGGAAATTGTTCGTAGCTTTTTCCGATTTTTTTATTTTACTGCTTTTAACTTGTCATTTTTCATTCGGTTTTAAGGGTTATTTAATTACTATTTCATTGTTTTTTATAACATAATTGAAGCCATGAATATCATTAAAATAGCTTAATACTTTTTCTATGGGTTGGTCTTCAAAGCTGGCATAGAATTTCTCGTCTGCTAATTTTTTGTTTTGGGTTATAATGCTCACATTGTAATGCCGCTCTAGTTTTTTGGAAATCTCACTAAAACTCATGTTTCTAAAGGTTAATCGGCCATCCATCCAAGCTGTATATACATCTGTAATAACGGCTTTGGTGGCAATTTTCCCGTCTTTTTTGTTAAAACTTCCTTTGTATCCAGGTTTAAGAATGGTGTTTTTTGTTGCGTCAAATGATTCATTTCCAGAATATAATCCAACGGAACCTTCTACCAAAACAACATCTGTTATTGCATCTTCAGGATAGCTAGATACATTAAAATGTGTTCCTAAAACGCGTACATTCAAATTGTCGGCATTCACTATAAAGGGGTGTTTTTTGTCTTTTGTTACATCAAAAAAAGCTTCGCCATCTAAGTATACTTGTCTGTTAGCACCGGCAATAAATTGAACAGGGTATTTTAGTGTGGTCCCAGAATTTAGGTGAACAATTGTTCCATCGGATAATTGCAGCTCAAATCGTTTTCCATAAGGGATTTTGATTGTATTGTATACTAATTTTTCGATTGGTGTTTTGGTGTCATAAACAATTTTATTCCCATTTTGGCTTCCTATAACATTTCCTTCTGAGTCTGTAACTTGAGATTTTTTGTTAGCGGAAATAACTTGAATTTCGCCATTAGCTAGTTGCAAGGTGATTTCATCGGGATTTAAAAGTGCTGTGTTTCTTTGATTAAAAAAACCTTTTTGATAGGACCAACCTACAGATAGCAAAATAACAATGGAAGCCGCAATAGATATGTATTTTAAAACAGGAATCTTTTTGATTTTGATAGCTTCTGTTTCGGTTTCTTTTGCAACAGCAAGTATATTTGAGAAAATAGCATCTGCTGTTGCGGATGACATTTGGGGGCTATTTTCCTGTAGCAAATTTTGTATGTCTTCAACACTCGGAAAATCATTCGTGAGTTTGTTTTTTCTATAATAGGCAACTACTGCATTGCTCTCTTCCAAACTGCATTGGTTGAAAATAAACTTATGGAGTAATTGTTTTATTTCTGAATTCTCTTGCATTCTAATATGGGGTTTTAGATCCTGTTCTATATAATACAGTTGAATTGCTGTTGAGTATTACTCAAACGTTGTAATTTTTTTTATTTAACAGAAAAAAATTAAAAACAAGTGTTAATCGTCTGATTTTCAAATCTATAAAAAATTAGATATTTTTTATAAAAAAACAAAAAAAATCACCCATGAAGAGTGATTGTTGTTTTTATTGTATTTTTATGATTTATAAAATACCGTCATGAATTTGAAAAAATTGCCGTATTGATTCGAGAGCTTTACTCATTTGACTTTTTACAGTGTTCACCGATATTCCTAGTTCTTGACTAATTTCCTCGTATGTTTTACCGTGTTTTCGAGACATTTTAAAGATGCGCCGGCGTTTGGGAGGCAATTGTTTTATGGCTTGTTTTTTTAGTTTTTTACAATCAGCTTCTCGAATGGAATAGTCACCTTGTTCGTATGATTTTTGACTTTTGTAAAAAATTTCTTCTTTGAGAATAGCGTCATTAGTGGCTTTATTCAACAAATTGAACGCCTGGTTTCGGGCTATTGTAAACAAATACGATTTGAAAGACTGTTCTAAATTGAGATTTTCTCGATGCAACCAAACTTTCAAAAACACGTCTTGTACATTCTCCTCGGCAAGTTCTTTAGATTTAAGAATACTAATACTATAACCATAAATATCTTGGTAGTAAAGATCAAAAAGGGAACGAAAGGCTCTTTCGTTGTGATTTTTGAGCTCACTAACTAATAATTGTTCGCTATAGTTTTTTGTTTCTGGCATTAATTTATGTACCCTTTATTTTTTTTAGAGAATAATAAGAAAGCTTTAATTCTATGTCCTTAATTGTTTTATGAATTAGCAAATATATAAAAATTGTATTCGTATTGATTTAAAAAAAAAGCTTCCGTCCTTCAAAAAAGGGGGAAGCTTTACTATTTATAAGAAAATTTTGTTAGTTCTTCAAATCTTTAATTACTTTAAAAGCAACATCTACTTCATGCTCGCTTACCAAAATAGTAAACTCATTTGAAGTCGAGATTACTTCATTTATAATAATTCCTTCCCAAGCCAAACGCTGAAAAATAAAGTAATAAATACCAGGAACAACAATGTTTTCTTTTGGTAATTTTACAGTTATAGAAGCAAGATTTTCAAGCTTTTGAATTAATTTTTCATTAGCAAAATGCTTGTCAACCAAGTGATTTACGCTGTTACTAACTACAATGTTGGTTTCGTTTACTCCTCTTGATGAGGTATAAAATATATCCGAAAAACCATTGATGTCCGTAATTAAATCGGCTTGTTTGTTCAAAACAGTATCCGAGGCCGCAAAGGTGTAATCCGTTAACTCTGATCGAACGGTTATTTCGCCAATGTTCTTAATTACTTTATTAATTTTATGATTGAGTTTAAAATCCAATTCTTCTGTAAGTCTTTTTAAAGACATTACCACTGCTCCTTGTTTTACTTCTTTTCCAAATTCACTTTCTAATTCCGTCATGATATTCCGCGATAGGGAAGTCAAATTGATAATGCCAAGCGACAAAGCATTTAATAAAAAAGGTTTTGTTTTGATGTAATTTTCTACAATGGATGAAACGGTTTTCATGATGAATTAGGTGTTTTTACTTAGTTTTTACTTAGACGAAGTTTCAAAAAATCTTTGCAAATATAAATAAAAAACAATTTGTTACAAATATAACACACGTTTTTTTTGTTAAAAATGATAAAAAGCATCTATAAGGTGCTCAATTACAAAAGATTTACCCTCTTTATGGATGGCAATAATGTCAAAACGCACTTCTAAATCTAGATTTTTAATAGATACGTAGTTGTCTATGGCTTTTACCAACAGTTGTATTTTTTTGGGTTTTACAAAATCTTGTGGCAATCCAAATTCTAATGAAGAACGGGTTTTTACTTCAATAATAGCGAGTATTTGCTCTTTTTGGGCAATAATATCCACTTCTGCTTTTTGAAAGGTCCAATTAGCATCCAGAATGGTATAACCGTTTTTTTGAAGGTATGCAACTGCCATTTCTTCTCCTAATTTTCCAAGTTCGTTGTGTTCCGCCATTCTAGTAGTAGGATTTCGAATTTAAATTAAAAGATTATTTAATAATTTAGCACAAGTGTAAGTGATGCCTTATTTTTTATGCAAAAAAATACTTTTTCTTTGCACTTTTAGGCAAGAGTTACCGCTTTTTTGACACGACAAATCCTTTCTTTTTAGTTGAATTGGAGCAGGTATTTTTATAAAGCGAAGATTTTATTTATAGGATAAACTCTTGTCATTTTCAAAAACAACAGTAGTACAATCTGAATTCACCTCTAAATGAACAATGTTTCCCAATATCAAAGCCCTATTATCATGAACATGCCCCGCTGGAAAATTATACACAATAGGAATGTTGTATTTTTTAGTAATATCTGCTATAATTTCTAGTGCATTCTTGCCCCAAGGAATATCATTGTCTTTCATTTTTGTCATGCCACCCACAATAATCCCTTTCAAACTTTCAAGGCAACCATTGCGTTTCAGATTCATCATCATACGATCTATGTGATATAAATATTCATCTAAATCTTCAATAAATAAAATTTTATCAGTACAATCAATTGCCGAATCAGAACCAAATAAACTATACAAAATCGATAAATTGCCACCAACTAACTCACCTGAAGCTTTCCCCAGTTTGTTCATTGGAAAAGGATCTATTTCATAGGTTAATTTTTCGCCAAATATCGCTTTTCGCAGGGTTTCTATCGATGCTGCTGCGGTGCGTTCTATACTAACAGGCATAGTGCCGTGAATTGATTTAAAACCCATCGTATTTAGATGATTGTGCAAAACCGTCACATCGCTAAATCCTATAATCCATTTTGGATTTTGTTTGAATTTTGTAAAATCCAATAAATCAATCATTCGAACTGTCCCATAACCGCCACGTGCACACCAGATTGCCTTTATGTTTGGATTGTCTAACTGTTCTTGGAAATCAGCAGCGCGTTGGGCATCAGTTCCCGCCAGCTGATTATCATCTAAACCAATTGTTTTACCAATAACCACTTCCAAACCCCAAAGATGCAATAGTTCTAAAGTTGGTTTCAAATTATCATCAATGTTTTTTCGTGCAGTAGCTACAATTGCTACCGTATCTCCTTTTTGAAGGCTATTAGGTGTAATCATTTCTATTTGGGCTAGACTGTTAGTAGCCTGAAAAACAAAAATAAACAAGGCCAGTTTATATAAAACGAAATTGTTTTTTATAAAACGAAACGCGTTGTAATTCATGTTTTTATTGGCTTAAATTCAACAAAAGGCTTTTGAAAGACCTAAACAAAGATAATCAAATTTAAATTTTTTTGGTATGAATTCTAAAAATGTAGTATTTTTATTATTTTATAAAAAAAACTCATGCCATTTAAACCCAATGATATGCCAATTATACGATTCTTTTTTTATCTAATTTGTCTTTTTGGTGTGCCAAAACTAATTGCGCAACAAAAAAACTATCAAATTCATACCATCGCTTTTTATAATTTCGAAAACTGTTTTGATACCATAAATGATCCTATTACAAATGATGAAGAATGGACGCCAACAGGAGTACAACATTGGAACTCTAAAAAATACCAACAAAAACTTCAAAATTTAGCCAGAGTTCTAGCCGAAATTGGTTCTGCCGAAAATCCCAATTCGCCCACATTTATTGGCGGTTGCGAAATAGAAAACAGAACCGTCCTAGAGGATTTAGTCAAACAACCCAAACTCCTTCCCGCTGCTTATGGAATCATCCATTTTGATTCACCAGACAAACGGGGAATTGATGTAGCATTGTTGTATCAAAAAAAGTATTTTAAACCCACAAGTTTCATAAACATCCCACTTTATGTCTACAGAAAAGACACAAAAATATCCGAAAACACTAAAATAGAACCCGAAGAAAAAACAGATGATATGCTGCAAACTAATGCTAATAATCACCGAGTTTTCACACGTGATCAGCTATTAGTAACCGGGTTTTTAGACGGAGAAGAGCTCCATATTATTGTCAATCATTGGCCCTCACGTTCAGGTGGAGAAAAAAAATCAAGCCCGTTCAGAGAAGCCGCAGGAGCCTTAAACAGAAAAATTATTGACTCGTTACAGCACATTAATCCAAATGCAAAAATCATCATTTTAGGCGATCTTAATGACGGTCCTTACAACAAAAGTGTGAAACTTGCCCTTGGAGCCAAAGCCAAAAAAACCGAAGTTCCTCCACTCGGAATCTACAACCCATTCGAAGAAATGGCAAAAAACGGATTAGGAAGCATTGCCCATCGCGATGCCTGGGATATTTTTGACCAAATAATGGTTTCCCAAACCCTACTTCAAACCGATTATACTACCTATCAATACTGGAAAGCTGGAATTTATAACAAACCATTTCTCATACAACAAAGTGGGCTATACAAAGGCTATCCCTTGCGCCATTCCAATACCGAAATCGGTTTCAGCGACCATTTCCCCGTTTATATTTATCTTATAAAAGAAAAAAAAGGAATCTCCAATCAATAATTTAAAACATTCCTAACAAGATAAAAAACCACCTTTTTTTAGCCCAAAACAAATCATTTTGACCTTTGACTTGCCACTTTTGGACAAGCCTTAAATTTTTTCATAACTTTACCTTAAAAATCAAACAATGGCCATAGCAAAACCCTTCAACCTCAATACTTGGATCGACGAAAACCGTCATTTACTCAAGCCACCCGTAGGCAATAAAAATGTATACACCGAATCTGGAGATTATATCGTAATGATTGTAGCAGGTCCAAACGCCCGAAAAGACTATCATTACAACGAAACCGAAGAGTTGTTCTACCAACTCGAAGGCTCCATAAAAGTAATCATTCAGGAAGACGGAATGCGCAAAGAAATGGAATTACACGCCGGTGACATGTACTTGAATCCCGCCAAAATCCCCCATTCCCCAGTACGCTCAGAAGGCTCCATAGGCTTAGTTATCGAACGCAAACGCGCAGGAATGGGCTTCACAGACGGCCTACTTTGGCATTGTGACGCCTGCAACCACAAACTCCACGAAGTCTATTTCGAATTGCACAACATCGAAAAAGATTTTCTGCCCCATTTTCAACATTTTTACACATCCGAGACCTTACGAACCTGCCAAAATTGCGGTACCATCATGGAGGCAGACCCCAGATTTACAACCAAAAAATAATGTTTTATCCAGTTAATTGGGAGCTAATCCGGCACTACGCTACAAGTCCTCACCAAAAAAGTTGCGTTTCTAAGCGCTAAAAAGAGCTTCCTCCGGTCGCTTTTTTACCGCAAGAAACCCTAACTTTTTTGGCTCCGGGCTTTCCACTGCGGTCCGGGCTAAAAATCAGTAATTCCATAAAAATCAGTGTGTAACATCAAAAAAATTGCTTTCTAAAACAAAAAATAATACGCAATCTTCAAAAAATCCATAGAAAACAATATCTTTACAAAAAAATATAACAATTTTTAATAAAAAAGTTACAATGATAACAATAGCAGATCAATTCGGTATGAAAGAAGCCTTGGCGCAATTGGGTGTAAAAGCCATAAACGAAGGGACTTCCACTGGAATCAACCATTTTTCATCAGGAGAAATCCTAGAAAGCCACTCGCCAGTAGACGGAAAATTAATTGCCTCGGTAAAAATGTCCACCGCTGCCGATTACGAAAAAGTACTGCAAACCGCAACCGAAGCCTTCAAAACCTTCCGACTCATGCCCGCACCACAACGCGGAGAAATAGTACGCCAGTTTGGCGATAAATTAAGACAAAATAAAGAAGCTTTAGGCAAATTAGTTTCCTACGAAATGGGAAAATCATTGCAAGAAGGCTATGGCGAAGTACAAGAAATGATTGATATTTGTGATTTTGCAGTAGGATTATCCCGCCAACTACACGGATTAACCATGCATTCCGAACGTCCAGGGCACCGTATGTACGAGCAATACCATCCAATGGGAATTGTCGGAATCATATCAGCATTCAATTTTCCAGTAGCTGTTTGGGCTTGGAATACCGCTTTGGCTTGGATTTGTGGAGACGTTTGCGTTTGGAAACCCTCCGAAAAAACACCATTATGTGGCATTGCTTGTCAAAACATCATTGCTCAAGTAATTCAAGAAAATAACCTTCCAGAAGGAATCTCTTGTTTAATTAATGGTGATTATACCATAGGGCAACTAATGACAGCCGATAAACGCATTCCTCTAGTTTCTGCAACCGGATCAACTCGAATGGGAAAAATAGTAGCGCAAGCTGTTGCCGCTCGCCTTGGAAAATCACTATTGGAATTAGGAGGAAACAACGCCATCATAGTAACACCAGATGCCGATATCAAAATGACCGTAATTGGTGCTGTTTTTGGCGCCGTAGGAACCGCAGGACAACGCTGTACTTCAACCCGTCGTTTAATTATTCACGAAAGTATTTATGATAAAGTAAAGGACGCCATTGTTTCAGCTTACAAACAATTGCGCATCGGAAATCCATTAGACGAAAACAACCATGTTGGACCACTAATTGACACACATGCTGTTGAAATGTATGCTAAAGCCTTGAACCAAGTAGTAGCCGAAGGAGGAACAATTCTTGTTGAAGGTGGTGTACTTACTGGCGAAGGATATGAAAGTGGTTGCTACGTAAAACCTGCCATTGCCGAAGCCAAAAATACTTTCGAAATTGTACAACACGAAACTTTTGCACCCGTTTTATATTTATTAAAATACACGGGAGAAGTAGAAAATGCCATCGATGTTCAAAACGGTGTAGCACAAGGATTATCCTCAGCTATTATGACCAATAATTTGAGAGAAGCGGAACGGTTTTTATCTGTTGTTGGTTCTGATTGCGGAATTGCCAATGTAAATATCGGAACTTCGGGTGCCGAAATAGGTGGTGCTTTTGGAGGCGAAAAAGAAACAGGAGGCGGTCGTGAATCAGGTTCCGATGCTTGGAAAATTTATATGCGTCGTCAAACCAACACCATCAACTACACCACAAGTCTACCCTTAGCCCAAGGAATCAAATTTGATTTGTAAGAACTATTTGCTTTATTAATAACACTATCGATTTTAGCGAAGCAATTGATGTTCAAAATACTATTATTGAATTACTTAATTGTCTTGATCCTGAATTGGATAGATTTATAAAAGATATAGATCTTGTTTCAGTCAAAATAATGAATGCCAAAAGAACATAAACTACCCCTGACAACTAGATTTTCGTTGCGCGTGGAGCACGAACAATGAAAATCCTGTTGAACGGAACCGAAGTAGCTGTCGTCAATACGATGTATTTATCGTAAAAATTTTAGAGAGAATATCAAGAGGACTTATAGTCCTCTTTTTTTTTGGTAATTCCAAGCTGGTTTTCTGGTGGTTTTCAAACTTAAAAACGCAGTTTATAGGGGAAATTTCAGAAATATATGATATCTTAAAAGCACTAAAATACTGTTTTTATACCTGTATTTTGTTATATTTGAAGGCATACAAATGGAGGTTTTTTCACAGACTGACGTTGGCGGTCAGGCTAAATCGACACAGCACAGTAAACAGAAACTATGACAGACATAAACATATACAAAGGTAAGTTTTGCATTTCAACCGACAAGGTAAAGTTAGACCTTGACGCCATTCACGAATTTTTATCAACCAGAGCGTATTGGTGCATAAATATTCCGAAAGACAAGGTGCAAACTGCTATTGAAAATTCATTCTGCTTTGGTGTTTACCAAGACGAAAAACAAATTGGCCTTGCAAGAATCATTACCGATTTTTCAACGATTGCCTATTTGGGCGACGTATATATTTTAGAAGAATACAGAGGATTGGGGCTTTCTAAATGGTTAATGGAAACGGTTATGAACTATCCGA
This sequence comes from Flavobacteriaceae bacterium, assembly GCA_947443815.1. Lineage (GTDB taxonomy): Bacteria > Bacteroidota > Bacteroidia > Flavobacteriales > Flavobacteriaceae > Flavobacterium. Next base: position 25,367 of record CANEXR010000004.1, read on the forward strand.
GTCTACAAGGTTTAAGACGTTGGATTTTACTCACAGGAGACGCACACGAGCTATATCGTAAATTTGGGTGGACAGACATTGCAGACCCAACCAAATGGATGGAACTTCATGATAAAAACGTTTATTCAAAGTAACAATGACAGGACAAAAACCAGCCCGAAATAAGCCCGAACCACCAATCGAGTAGACGGCCCCGCCAGAAACTAACGGACTGCGCCTCTCACACCACCGTACGTAAGGGTCTCGGATACGGCAGTTCGCAAAGTGATCGGTTGAGTTCCATGTAAATTTCCAACATAGATTAGTTCCCTACAAATAGACATTCTCTTAGACATTCTCTGGAAAATTAGCCAAATTCCAAAACTACAATTTCATAGCAGCACTAGCCAAAAAAATCCCAATAGCCTTCGGAACCGAAGCGATTATAGCCTAAAAAAGCAACGCTCCGAAAATGAAACGAATATCCAAAAATTAGCAATGAAAATTGAAGTCTACAAAGAAATGAAAACACTTTAAGGTTTTGATTTCTAGGTAGTATAGGAGTATGATAGCCGCGACATTCATGTTTCTATAAGCAACAAAAAACAGCTAGTAACTAAAAGATTGGTTTGATGATTTGTAATACAATTATTATATTTATATTTGTTAAAAATACGTTATGTTATAGTGAGTATATATCCAAAATCGGGTTGATTGTCGTTAGTTTGTAGCGAGTATATACTAGTTGTAAGCAACTTTAGCGCAGAATCAAGAATCTAACGCAATTTTAAGACAAAAAAATAACTATGAAAATTAAAAATTATAAATCTGTAATTATCCTTCTGTGTCTCTATATTCAAGTAGGTTCATTATATGGACAATCATCAAAAAAAGATTCTAAAGAAATACAATCAAGAATTAAGGAGGTTGAAAACAATCTTTCAGCATGGATACAAATAGAAAGTAAGCCCCAAAAGTGGACATTGAAAGAAAGAATGAAATTCTATCATGCAAATGGAGTTAGCATTGCAGTAATTAAAAACTATAAAATTGAGTGGGCAAAAGGTTATGGATGGGCTGACAGTTTAGAGCAAAAACGGGTAACAACTCAAACACTATTTCAAGCAGGTTCCAATAGTAAATCCTTAAACGCAGTGGGAATATTAAAATTGGTTCAAGAAGGGAAATTGAATCTCAACGCAGATATAAACGACTATTTAAAAACATGGAAATTTCCTTATGACTCTTTGTCAAAGGGCAAAAAAATAACCATTGCAAATTTATTAAGCCATACTGCAGGCTTAACTGTACATGGATTTAATGGGTATGAACAAGGAGATACTATACCTACAATTTTACAAACACTAAATGGCCAAAAACCAGCCAATTCTGAAGCTGTCCGTTCTATGTATGAACCCTCTCTTAAATATGAATATTCAGGCGGTGGAACAACAATTTCCCAATTAATCATTCAGGATGTAACAGGAAAACCTTATGAAGAATATATGTGGGAAAATGTATTAAAGCCATTAGGTATGACATATAGTTCTTATTCTCAACCACCATCAAAAGAGAAATACAAATTATTAGCAACAGGCTATTACAATGATGGTAACGCAGTAAAAGGGAAATATCATATTTATCCAGAACAAGCAGCAGCAGGACTTTGGACAAATCCAACTGATTTAGCAAAATATGTAATCGAAACTCAATTGTCTTTACAAGGGAAATCTCAAAAAGTCCTTTCAAAAGAAATGACAGAAATAAGACTTACACCTTATATAGATAGCAAAGCGGGTTTAGGAGTATTTATAATTGATAAAAATGGCGTGAAGAATTTTGAGCATGGTGGAGTAGATGAAGGGTTTGTAAGCCAGTATATTGGTACGATGAAAGGTGGTAATGGAGTAGTTGTAATGACAAATACATATAATACTGCTTTATTTGATGAAATTATCAGAAGTGTTGCTTTAACCTATGGCTGGAATAATGCTTATACGCCCGATATTAGAAAAGAGATTTACGTTAAAGATGAAAATTTAAAACCTTATTTAGGGAAATACGGAAGTGGAGATTTTATATGGTCAATAATTAAAAAAGAAAACGACATTTATCTTAGCATTAATGATAATCAATATTGGGGAACTTGTATGTGGAAAATTCATTTTATAAATGATGATAATTTTTTTGTAACTGAAAAAAATTGTGAATTTTTCTTTGTGAAAGATAAATCAGGAAAAATTACAGGCCTTAATTGGAATAAGGAAGATATATTAAAAAAAGTAGAAGAATAAAAACTGCCTACAACAGTTAGATTTTCGCTGCATGCGCAGCACCAACAATGAAAATCCTGTTGAACGAAACCAAAGAACCTACCGTCAAAAGGTTGCACTTATCGTAAAAATTTCAGAGAGAATAGTAAGAGGATTTATAGTCCTCTTTTTTTGGAGTAGTTTCAAGCTTGGTTTTCTTGTGTTTTCCAAACTAGAAAAGCATTTGGTGGCGGGAAATTCCCGAAATGTGTTGCATGCTTAAAATACGAAAAATCATGTTTTTATATCTGTATTTTATTATATTTGAAGGCATACAAACGAAGGTTTTTTCACAGACTGACATTGGCGGTTATATTAAAAAAAATGAGAAAAAAGACCTTTGCATTATTACTATTTTCAATTC
>CANEXR010000005.1 GCA_947443815.1 Flavobacteriaceae bacterium
TGTTTGGATTTTTCCTGAAGCTTCTGGTTGACGTGGAATAGCGTCCATTGCTGAACCACCAATTTTACCAATACCTAAACCTGCTCCGATTACAATTAATCCTGCTCCAACAATTTCTGGAATTTGCATAATATATATATTAAAAATTAAACATTCTTATTAATTGTCTAATGTCAAAAAGCCAAGCTGACTTTTAAACTTTCGACTTAATGGTGTGCTTCTTCATGATGGTGCTCTTCATTTCCAGCACCAAAATACAATGATGTTAACATCGTAAAAATATACGCTTGTAAAAAAGCCACCAAAATTTCTAAAATAGAAAGAGCGAAAGCCAATACAAATGATAATGAACTACCAATCCAACTTTTGAAAATAAACATCAATCCAATTATACTCATTAATACTACGTGACCCGCCATCATATTTGCATACAAACGAATCATTAATGAAAAGGGTTTGATGATAGTTCCTAGCAATTCAATTATTGCCAGTACAGGTCTTAAAATTACTGGAACTCCAGGCATCCAAAGCATATGTGACCAATAATTTTTATTAGCTGTAAAAGTTGTAATCAAGTAAGTTAATAATGCTAAAGATAGTGTTATTGTGATATTTCCTGTAACATTAAATCCTAGTGGTGTTAATCCTAATATATTAAGGAAGAAAATAAAGAAAAAGATAGTAAGCAAGTAGCTCATGTATTTTTTATAATTTTTTTCTCCAATATTCGGTATAGCAATCTCATCTCTTACATACAATACAAGAGGTTCAAAGAAACGTCCTACTCCAGAAGCAATTCCATTATTTTTTGCGTATGATTTTGCCAATCCTGTAAACAATAGAAACATCAATAGGGCTACTCCTATAATACCAACAACTCCTTTTGTTACAGAAAGATCCAAAGGTCTCTCATTTGTAGGATGACCATGCTCTTCTGTTAAAGCTCCGTTAGCATCTGTTTTGTATATTTTTTCATGGTGTAATACGTAGTAATTCCCATTGCTTTCCGCAACTGCTTCACCATGATTAAATTTTGAAGAAGAAAAAACCTGCAAACCATTGTCCCATAGAATAATAGGTAATGAAAAACCATAATGTTCTCCTGTTTCTTCATTTGCTGATAATGTGAAATCATGAGCATCTAAAAGGTGATGATTTATAAACTCTTTAATTTTAGATTTTACATCTGTTGGTTCAGCATGGGCTTCCTCTATTGCCTCGGGCGCAAGTTCAGTTTTAACTTTTGAAGTATCCACAACTGGATTTGCAAAACTCATTAATGGAAGACACGCTACTAAAGTCGCTATTATAAATCTAAGTGGTTTGTTTGAAATCACCATAACAGTTAAATATCTTAATTTATTAGGTTTCTGAAATTTGGTGCAAAGGTACATTTTTTATTAATATTCAAAAGAATATAAAAAATTATTTTTAAAACTTTAAAATCCTTTTAAGCCTCTTTATTGCTTTTTAGTTAACAACCGCATTGTTATAATGGTTTCAATTGTCAAAAAGAGAATAAATAGAACAAAAAAATTAGTTTTGTTTAATGCACTTGTTTGATTTGAAACCTTTAATAAAGGTTTTAAAAGTATAAAACAAAAAACCATTTTGATACTTGTTGCTAGTAGAAATGCCATTCCTGTATTATCAAAACTTTTTTCTTTTACTTTTATTAAAACAAAGAGAACGATTATTGACATACTTGAAAACAATAAATAAAGTGTTTCTAGAGGATAATAAAGGGTAGTTTTTTCTATTTTTAAAAACCAAAAAAGTGTTTTATGCAACAAATATGCTCCTAATGCAAATTGAAATAAATATAAAATGGCTTGGTATTTTTTTAAATTCATTCTTTTTGTTTGTTTTTTAAAGAGAACTATTCAATAAGAAATCTGAAAAAAAGGATATACTTTCAATCCGTAATTTTTAGCGTTTTCAAGAAAATTATTGAGATTTATTGATTTGATTAACTTGTCTGATTACATTGTATAATGCCAAAAATACACCAACCATCACTAGTGTTTTTGAAAAATATATTTTAGGATTTGGATGCTTTTCATCTAGCCAATTTCCTAAATATGAAAACAAAAAAATGATTGCCCCCATTTGGATGGGAATATTAATTAAGGCTAGCCATTTGTTAAATTGTTTTTTGTTGGGCTTGTTGTCCATCGTTAGGCATTAGGTTTTTTACATTGGTTTTCATGATGCATGATGCGCTGAAGTCAGCACCAGGTTCCACGGATAATCTGCCTACAACAACTTCGCCATGAATGCTTGCTTTCGATTTCACATTCAATACTTCAACTACTTGGATTTTGCCGTTGAACTTTCCTTCTATATCCGCATTTTTGCAAACAATATCTCCGGTAACACTTCCAGCTGGACCAATGACTATTTTTCCGTTAGATTGAAAATTGCCAATTAATTCGCCATCTAATCTAAAATCAGCCTGTGAATTGATGTCTCCTTTTATGACAGTTCCCTCAACAATTCTGTTGGTTTTTCCTAAAAGGTCCGTGTACGATTTGGGCTTTTTATCAAACATACTTATTGTTTTTTTGATGTTACATATACATCCAAATTTTTCTTGATTTGAATTATTTTGTAATTTTCTTTAGAAACTACTAGAGCTGGTTCTGTGATTTTAAATTTTTTATTCTCTCTCAATACCGTTACAATATCATTGGCATAAAGTTCTGATTTTATACCATGAATGGTTATGAAATTTTCCTTTTCGGTATAAATATCATACGAATAAGTTAGTTTCTGAAGGTTCTCTTCGGCAATGAATTGTTTGATTTTTGCTTCTATTTCCTTCGTGTTTTTATCGTCTTTTTTACCTACTTTATAAAGAATTTTCCAACTCTTAGTATCCGTTGTATTGAATTCCATTTTTTCTAAAGATGGAATCTGAGAATCGATAATTTCTAGTGCATTTTTACCTTCTTCGCTATTCGGATAATTGTCCGCTACTTCCTGTAAAGCTTTTTTATAGGCATTCAATCCTTGTAACTTTCCGATGGCATTCGCTTTAAGTAATTCAAATTTGGAAACAATTCCATCTCCCGAAAATTGACGAATTAAGTCGTCTGATTTTTCTAAAACAGCCACAAAATTTTCTCCTTGATACATCTTATACCATTTGTTGTATACTGCTTCAGGAGATTCGTTAGAAAGGACTTCCGTTTCACTAGAATTATTGATGATTTGTGTATAACGGGAATTTGGGAATTGTACTGAAATCTTATTTCGCATTTCCTCGGCTTTAGAGGCATCTGTAATCTGATAAATTTTGTATAAATTATACATTGAAGGAAGAATTAGTTTTTCTTCTGGATTTTGTTTTAATACTTTTTCAAATTTTGAACTTGCTAAACCATATTCCTTGTATTTTTCTTTATAAATAGTTCCTAATTGGTAATAGGCAAAATTGCGTTCTTTAGCAATACTATCAATTTCTGTTTGTGATGTTGGAATTTGATTCAGGTAATAATTAGCGGTGTATTTTTCAATAATTGTATCTTGCGATACTTTATTTTTAGTTATTAAATCCGTATTTAGGGTATCATTTTCTTTTATATTGGTTCCGTTAGCGGGTAATCTCCAATTGCCTTTTAGGGCTTTATCTCCCCATGTTTTTTTAAATTCTAATTTTCCAAAAGCAACCGTTGAAGGATTATAAAAGTAGAAAACACTAGTTGTTTCTTTAGTCATTGCATTACTAATGGTTGGTGGTGCTAATCCTGGTTTTTTGGATTTTCCAATCTCTTGATTGACTGAGTTTATATCCGAAGCAATGGGTTTACTATTCCGTTCTATATTTGCAAGTGTTTCTTTTTGTTTTTCTTCAAGAATTTTTTTTGCCTCATCTTGTTTTTTCAATTTCAGAATATAATCATCAAAATAAGTGATTCTTTCAGCTTGGGGTAACGAAACAATTTTTAAAATACTATCATTCCTTTTTGAAATGTCTTCGTATTTGATGACTTCATCTAAATTTTTTCTTGTTTTTTGAATATGTATGAACTCTCTTGTCTTAGTATCTAATTTAACTAGGGTACTGTCATAATATTTTGCTGACATTGCATAATCTGCATTTTTAAAATACATGTCTCCCAAATTTCTGTAATTTGAAGCATTTAAGTAAGGATCTTTTGAATGTGTTTTTAATGATGCCTTATAAAAATCTTTTGCTAGTTCTTGATCGTTGTGTTTGTCATAAAAAACACCCATTTCATAATAAATCACATCTAAAAAAGGCCTATTTTCTCTATCTTTAACCAGCTTATTATAGGTTATTACAAAAGCTTCTTTGTCTCCTTTTTCATAATCAAACAATTGTGCTTTTTTGGCATAGGCTTGAATTACATATTTTCTTTCGGCTTTTCTGTTCATAGCAATAACCGATTGATAACAATAACCCGCACTGTCTTTTTTGCCTGATTCTTGGTACAACTGACCAAGTATAAATCGGTATCGTGCTTTTTCTTCGTTTTTCTTCGTGAAACTTTCAGCAATTTTTAGTTTGGTAATTGCACTGTCTTTTTTTTCAAGATTCAAAAAAGCTTCCGACAGTAGTGCATTGGCATCTGCTAAAACCTGATGTTTGAGTTTTTGGTCTTTTAAAAGTTTATTGATGTTTTTGATTACCAAAGCATCATTACCAAGTCTCATATTGGTTTTTTCACGCCAGATTTTTGCGGTATAAATATTACTGCTGTTAGGGTATTTGTATAAAATATAATTGAATGCATCTAATGCGGGAACAAATCTTTGATCAAAATAACGTGCTTTTCCAAGCAATAGATAGGCTTCGTCAATTTGTTTGTTTTTTTCATAACCGCCAATATTCATGGAATGTTTTTGAATGGCCTTTGTTGCTTTGGTTTCGGCTAATTCAAAATTAACATTTTTTGGTTTAGCTTCAGGAGAGATATCTTCCTTGATTTGCATTCTTTCGATTGGCAAACGTTTCCAAAAATCATCCGTATTATTTGCTTTTATTGCCTCAATTCCTTTGTCTAAAGCAATTTGGCCATTGTATAAAATGTTATATTCGGTACTTAAAGCATGGGAATTTCTAGCCAAAAAAGTGTCTTTTTTGGTAGAACAAGCTATCAAAAAAAACAGAAAAATTATTATGTATGAGTATTTAAATATATTGATTTTCAATGGGAAACGTTTTTATCCTTTAACTGCTAAAAAAAGGTTTTAGTATAATCACTTGTAAAAATACGTTTCTTTTTGAAATATAGAAATTTAAACCGCAAAAAACGTTTCTAACTCTTGTAATGTCTCTTCTGATGTTTGAATATCTTTTACTATTTCACCCTTATTTAAAGCTACAATTCTGTTGCAAACTTCAACGGTATGCTGTAAGTCATGGCTGGAAACTAAAACGGTAACATTGGGATTATCGGCTAATTCTTTAATGATTTTTTTCAATCGGTTAACTGTTGTGGGGTCTAAATTAGCAAAAGGTTCATCTAAAATCAGGACTTCAGGATTGCCAATTAAGGTTGCAATGATTCCTACTTTCTTTTGATTTCCTTTAGACAAATCGCGCAAATATTTTTTATTTTTCAGAATTTCACCATTAAAAAATTCTTCATGTTTGGCTAATAAAGCATCAACATCAGCCTTATTTTGGCCTCGTAAATCACCAATAAAATAAAAGTATTCCTCTGGAGTTAGGTATCCGATTAGAAAACTTTCGTCTAGAAAAGAAGCGGTAAATGGCTTCCAGTTTTCGCTACTGTGTACTTGCACTTCATTGTTAATAATGTTTCCAGATGTGGGTTGGATTAAATCTAATAACAGGCTAAAAAAAGTAGTTTTACCTGCTCCGTTATTGCCCACTAATCCAAAACTTTGTCCTTTCGGAATTGCTAATGTTGGTATATTTAAAACGGTTGTTCCGTTGTATTTTTTGGAAAGATTGTTGACTTGTATCATATTTAAAAATATTGATTCCGTTATTTATTGATTTAGTATATCGGTTTTGAATAGTAATTTTACTTAACCTTTTTGTTTGTATGCCTCAATTGTAGCGTATTTTTCGCTTTTGTAGATTTTTTCGATTAAGCTAAAAGCAGGATTTCTCAACGCAAAACCAATTATACCAGCTATTGCAACCAAGGCGAGTCCAACATTGGCATTAGCCAAAGAAGTTCCAACCCAATATAAGAATACCGGTAATCCCAATTGTGGGAGCGAAATAAATATTGTTTTTACATTGAACGCTTTTTTGTCACCAAAAGCCCCTTTGCCAGAACTTAAATCAATAGGGGTTTTGGTATAGGCTCCGCCAAGCAATACTAAATGCGAATTGATTCCAATATTATAAATAGCACCAACTACAATAGTCAAATATACATGCCATCCAAAGTACAAATAGAAGGAGGCAATAACCGTAGCAATAAAAGTTCCTATGACCATCAACCACCATTTCGAATTCAAATACCCTTTGTAAGGAATATTTTGGGTCATCATTAATGAATAATAGGCGCTGTCCCAACTAGGTACAAATTGTCCAAATGTAATCAGGAATCCACCCGAAACAAAAATCCCAGCAAAAATGTGCATGTAAGGATTGTTGTAGGCTTCAATTCCATTAGAAAAGAAAAGTAATCCATAAAAAAGAAACATCACACTCAACCCAATCGTTGTTTTAGATCGCTTGTTTCTTTTTATCAATTTAATGTCGTTTTTTAAGAATGTTCCTAATGTTCCAAATTGATTCAACCATGTTAGATTTTCTGTTTTTGCAATTTCATCTTTCTTCGAAAGACCTGCATCCAAGTATAAATTATTTTTGAAATAGTTAAAACTAACATAATACAAACCTATTAAGATTAATACGGGTAGTAGAAATAACCATTTGGTATGAAATAATCCGTCAAAAAAAGGAACGGTATAACTGGTAATGTCAAATAAATTATAATACTGTAATCCTGCTATAACGGCAAGAACAGCCAGAAAAATGCCTAATAAATTATCTTTATTATTCAATAAAATATTTAAAAAATTATTGGTATAAATCAATGAAAATAACGCAATATGCCACAAAATTACACTTGAAACATCATATCCTTCGTAAATTAAAACAAGGCTGAAAGGAACAAAGAAAAAGGCATGAAGAAAATTGAAAAAGGACAATACCGTTTTCCCGAGCGAAAAATGGACAATTATTGATTTCTTAATTGGAAAAATCAATAACGGTCGGATATTCATCACTGGAATTTTTTGCAACAGCAAGCGAAAAATTATGTCTCCTAAAAAGTAATAGATTAAAAATTTATTGACAGTAACCAAGGGCTCCAAATTCATTTTTTTAAGAATATAAAAAGCTCCAATTCCTAATGCTAAAAAAACCAAAGTAAAATAAACAGCTATAAATCCCATCAGAATTTTCAAAGCCAAATTTGAAGCAAAGGAAGCGGAACGAAAAAAAGCTTTCCATTCCAGATAAAGAAAACGTTTAAACATGGTTTTTATATGTTTGATTATTCATTTAGTGTATAAAAGTAAGAAAATGTTACAGCCAAATAAAATATTTATCAATTCATAAGACCGTTTTATTTGCCATTCCCTATTTTTGTAAAAAAATAATACCATGCCTTCATTCAAAAAATTAATTATAAAAGAAGTTAAACGCGAAACTAAAGATGCCGTTTCTATACTTTTTAATGTTCCCGAAGAGTTAAAACCTAATTATATTTTTGTTGCTGGTCAATACATTAATTTAAGGTTGACACTTGATGGACAAGAAATCCGTCGTGCATATTCTATTTGTTCAGCTCCTGAAAGTGGCGAATTACGGATTGCAGTAAAAGCAGTAAAAAATGGTGCTTTTTCGCAATTTGCGAATACCAAACTTAAAGCTGGTGATATTCTTGAAGTAGGCAAACCAGAAGGCAAATTCACCTTCGAACCCCAAATTGACCGACAAAAAAACTATGTTGCTTTTGTAGCTGGAAGTGGAATCACGCCTGTTTTATCCATTTTAAAATCCGTTTTGAAAAGTGAGCCTAAAAGTTCATTTGTTTTGGCTTATGGAAATAAATCAACTGAAGAAACGATTTTTCATCAAGAATTGCATGATTTGCAATTGCAATATGTGGGACGTCTTTTTGTATATTATGTCTTCAGTCAAGCCAAAGCTGAGAACGCTTTGTTTGGTAGAATAGACAAATCTACGGTGAATTTTATTTTAAATAACAAACACAAAGAATTAGAATTTGATAAGTTTTATTTGTGTGGTCCAGAAGAAATGATCAATACCGTTTCTGGAATTTTGAAAGAAAAAAACGTAAAAGATTCGGCTATTAAATTTGAACTTTTTACGTCTTCAACTAAAGAAAATACCATTAAAGAATCTCTTGAAGGACATGCTAAAATCACTATTATGGTGGATGACGAGGAAATCACTTTCGAAATGTCACAAAAACAAACCATTTTGGATGCTGCCTTAAAACAAGGTATTGATGCGCCTTATTCTTGTCAAGGTGGAATTTGTAGTAGTTGTTTGGCTAGAATTACTTCTGGAACAGCAGAAATGACAAAAAACTCCATTCTAACGGATAAAGAAATAGCAGACGGATTGGTTCTTACCTGTCAGGCTCATCCCACATCTACAACGCTTTATGTCGATTATGACGATGTATAAAAGTAAAAAAAGATACTCAAACTTCTCTGAAAAGGGAAGTTTTTTTGTTTAAAGGGAGTTGTAATTTTTGTTACATTTACTAAAGAATAGGGTGATTTCTATGCATTTAAGCGCCAAAAGAAAATCCCAAATTCTAAAAGATACAATTGAAACCATAAAATCAGGTAATTATAAAAAGAAATGACAAAAAACTCCATTGCTGTAATACTTATTTTAATGGCTTTCTTATGCTTAAGTTGCCAAACAAATAACAAGAAAAAGACAATAGGTATTACTCTTCAGACTACTAAATATGCTGGAGTTTATAGCTATGGAGTCAGCCCTGAAAAAGGCCCAACAGGACAAATAACCATTTACCCAGAATCGGATGATTCTATTTTATTTTACATAGATATTTCTAGAGGAGCTCCATCTTACAATATGGGTAATCTCTATGATAGAGTTAAAATAAAATCGAACAAAGGAATGTATTATGTTAGGTATGAAGAAAATGAGAATCCTTGTAGTTTTTCATTTGTTTTCACAAGTGACAAATTAATTATTAAGACAGAAAAAAATGGATTTGATTGTGGATTTGGCGGAAATGTGAGTGTAGATGGAGAATACTATAAAGTCAAGAATGCTAAATTTGACCATTTTATAGATATGACGGGTACAAAGTATTTTTTTAGTAGAACAAAACCCGAGGAATACGCAAAAATATTAAAATAAAAATCAGCTGCTATTCGGATAAACGGCTTCCGAGAAACCTAAGGGGTGGCGCCACTTATAATCTTGTATATGATGGACTATTAAGTGTTGTGAAGTATAATTTTCAAAAGGAATAATGAGTTTGAAAAACGCGTTGATCAGCCGAATGAAAATAGAAACCCCGTTGCAAAAATCTTGCAACGGGGTTTCTATTTTCTAAAAGCACTGCTTTTAGTTATGAATTCTAGTTTTAAAATTAATCGATTACCATCTCCGGAATTTCTCCTTCAATAATTAAATTTGCCTCGGTAGAAGCGATAATATGCGCTACAGAAATACCAGGTGCACGTTCCAATAGTTTAAAACCTTTTGGAGTAATTTCTAAAACAGCTAATTCGGTAACTACTTTTTTTACACATCCAACACCAGTTAATGGCAAAGTACATTTTTTAAGAATTTTTGATTCGCCCGCTTTGTTTACATGCATCATGGCTACAATAATATTTTCGGCAGAAGCAACCAAGTCCATTGCTCCACCCATTCCTTTGACCATTTTACCAGGAATTTTCCAGTTGGCAATATCACCGTTTTCTGCAACTTCCATAGCGCCAAGAATGGTTAAATCGACGTGTTGTCCGCGAATCATTCCGAAACTTAAAGCGGAGTCAAAAAAAGATGCTCCTGCTAAAGTGGTTATGGTTTGTTTTCCGGCATTGATTATGTCTGCATCTTCTTCGCCTTCAAAAGGGAAGGGGCCCATTCCGAGTACGCCGTTTTCGCTTTGAAATTCTACTGAAATGTCTTTTCGGACATAGTTAGCCACTAATGTTGGTATTCCGATACCAAGATTAACAAAGTAATTGTTTTTGACTTCCTTGGCGATTCGTTTAGCGATGTCTTCTTTGGTTAATGGCATTTTTTTATTTTTTAATTCTTTTTAAAACTACAAAATAAGAAATTCTGTGTGGTGTTGAATGGCGTTATATGGTCTTCGGTTACACAATTAATTTTCTTGAAACTGTTTTTAAGTTCGTTGGTTAATGCTTCTTCGTTGTATTGTTTGATGTCAAGTCCACTGCATTTTTTTGGACCATTTTCTGAGAATGTTCCTAATATCAAATACTTGTTTACTGATTTCTGAGCGGTTTCTATATATTTTGAAACATGTTCGGCTGTGGTCAAAAAGTGGAAAGTGGCTCTATCGTGCCAAATATCATAGGTTGTATTTGGTTCAAATTGGGTAATATCGCTAACAATCCAGTTTACTTTTTTTGCGTTGTCTCCAAGGCGAAGCTTTGTTTTTTCTAATGCTTTTTCTGAGATATCTAATACGGAAATGTTTTCAAAACCTTCTTGGATTAGATAGTCTACAAGTTTACTGTCGCCACCACCAATGTCAATTATTTTGGCTGATTTTGGTAAATGGAATGAATGTATAAAATCAAGTGCTGTTTTAGGAATTTCTTGTGTCCAACTTACTTCTTCTGGATTTTTTGTTTCATAAACAGTTTCCCAATGTTTTTTTCTTTCGGTATCCATATAATTATTCGATTGAAAAATTAATCTAATTGTTTCCTCACGGTTCTTTGCTCAATTCTTTTTTCATATTTCTCGCCTTGAAAAATGCGTTGTACAAATATGCCTGGAATATGAATTTGATTGGGGTCTAGTGCTCCTGCTTCGACGAGTTCTTCGACTTCGGCAATGGTAGTTTTTGCGGCTCCTGCCATACAGGGATTAAAATTTCGGGCAGTTCCTTTGAAGATGAGGTTTCCGGCTGTGTCTCCTTTCCAAGCTTTTACAATGGCAAAATCGGCTTTGAAAGCCAGTTCCATGATGTGCATTTTTCCGTTGAATTCGCGAACTTCTTTTCCTTGTGCGACTTCAGTTCCGTAACCTGCTGGGGTAAAAAAAGCGGGGATTCCGGCTTGTGCAGCTCGACAGCGTTCAGCTAATGTACCTTGTGGGATGAGGTCTACTTCGAGTTCTCCGCTTAGCATTTGGCGTTCGAATTCGGCATTTTCTCCTACGTAGGAGGAAATCATTTTTTTGATTTGTTTTTTTTGAAGAAGGAGTCCAAGACCAAAATCGTCTACTCCAGCATTGTTGGAAATACAGGTTAGATTTTGGGTTTCTTTTTGGACTAGTTCGGCAATAGCGTTTTCTGGAATGCCGCATAATCCGAAGCCGCCAAGCATGAGGGTCATACCGTTTTCGATTCCTTGGAGGGCTTCTTGAACTGTGTTTACTTTTTTGGTGATCATAATGCTAAGAGTAATTCAGAAAAGGTAAATGGTATTTTTAACTTAAAATTTTATTTGGAATGCAAATGCCCTAGCCCCGATAGTAGCGGTATCCTCTTGTGGCGGTGTTCGCCACAAGAGATATAGCGTATAGCGGGAAATAGCTCCTAAGAACGATTATAATTCGAATTCGGCTGTATTTTGTTCTACTGCGGTGGAGTCTTGCACGACTTTTGGGGCGGTATAACAATCAACTTTGATGGATAGATTGGCGGGTCTGTCGAATTGTTCTTTGGATACATGTAGGTCAGGGTCGGCGTAGCAAAGTTTCATGAAATATCCCCAAACTGGCAATGCGGCTGTGGCTCCTTGTCCGTAAGTTAAACTTTTGAATCGTGCAGAGCGGTCTTCACAACCTACCCAAACGCCGGTTACTAGGTTAGGAACCATTCCCATGAACCAGCCATCGGATTGGTTTTGTGTGGTTCCTGTTTTGCCTGCTATTGGGTTTTTGAACAGGTAAGGATATCCAGTCCATCGGTTGTCACCGTTTCCACCACCTTCGGTTCTTAATCGTTCTCCTGAGCCACCTTCGGTTACGCCTTCTAGTAATTTGATTACGGCAAAGGCGATGTCTTTGTTTAAAACATCATGTGATTCTGGGATTGGTTCGTAAATAACTACGCCACTTTTATCTTCAATTTTGGTAAGGAATTGTGGTTTTACGTAGACACCTTGGTTGGCAAAGGTACTGTAGGCAGCTACCATATCTTGTACGGTGATTTCCACTGCTCCAAGCGCAATGGAAGGTTGTACAGGAATTTCGGAAGTAACGCCAAGTTTATGGGTTAATTCTACAACGGCTTCGGGTCCTGTTTTGTCTATTAATTTTGCTGAAATGGTATTTATAGAATTGGCCAAAGCTTTTTTCAGAGTGACCATTCCTCGGTATTTGTTATCGGAATTTCGGGGTTCCCAATCTTCGGTTACGTGGTGTTGTCCTTTGTGAATCATAAATGGGGAATCCACAATTGAATCGCAAGGAGACATGTTTAATTGTTCAATGGCGGTTGCGTACACAAAGGGTTTGAAGGTAGAGCCTACTTGTCGGGCACCTTGTCCTACGTGGTCGTATTGAAAATATTTGTAATTGATACCACCCACCCAAGCTTTAATGTTTCCTGTTTGTGGTTCCATGGCCATAAGACCTGATTGCAAGAAATGTTTGTAGTATCTAATGGAATCGATTGGGGTCATGATGGTATCTCTTTCGCCTTTCCAGGTGAAGACTTTCATTTTTGTTTTTTGTTTGAAAGAGGCTATGATTTCTTCTTCGCTTTTGTCTAGGGCTTCCATTACGGTCCAACGATTGGATGATTTCATAGCTTTGTCCATAATACGTTTGGTCTCGGCTTCTGAAATGTTTACAAAAGGGGCGTTTTTATTGTCTTTGGCTTGGTTGAAAAACTCTTCTTGAAGGTTTGCCATGTGCGCTTCAACAGCTTCCTCGGCATGCAACTGCATTCTGGAATCGATGGTAGTATAGATTTTTAAACCGTCTTTGTAGATATCGTAATCAGAGCCGTCAGGTTTTTTGTTTTCTTCGACCCATTTTTTCATGTAATCGCGTAGGTATTCTCTAAAATAAGTTGCTGTTCCATCTTTATGGCTTTCTAATTTGAAGTTTAATTTGATGGGGAAGCTTTGCAATTGTATTTTTTGTTCATTGGTAATGATACCTGCTTTTTCCATTTGCAAAAGCACCACATTTCTTCGATTTTTAACGCCTTCTGCATTTCGAACGGGATTGTATAAACCAGAATTTTTGAACATTCCCACTAATATTGCGGATTCATCGATGGTTAAATCCTTAGGTTCTTTAGAGAAATAGGTTTTGGCTGCGGAACTTACTCCTACGGAATTATTGCCAAAATCATAAACATTGCAATACATAGCTATGATTTCATTTTTGGTATATTGTCTTTCTAAACGGATGGCAATAATCCATTCTTTGGCTTTTTGTACAATTCTAAAGGGCAAAAATTTAGAACCTTCTCCATGAAATAATTGTTTGGCTAATTGTTGTGTTAAAGTACTGGCTCCTCCGCTGGTTCCTAAACTTAGGATAGCTCTCATGGTTCCTCTTCCATCGATTCCAGAATGTTCGTAAAAACGCGCATCTTCAGTAGCTACTAATGCTTGAACTAGATTTTTGGGAAGGTCAGAATATTTTAATTGGGACCTGTTTTTCTCGAAATATTTTCCAATAACTACGCCATCAGCAGAGATGATTTCGGTAGCTAAATTAGAATCTGGATTTTCTAAATCTTCAAAGGAAGGCATGGAGCCAAAAAGTCCCCAGGAGGCAAATAAGAAGAATAAAGCAAAGCCTCCAAGGCTGTATAAAAATATTTTCCAAAATTTATTGGAATAATATTTAATGTCTTTTTCAGGACTATTAATCGGATTGTTATTTTTTTTGATAGCCATAATAATATAATTCTATTCTTTTTTTTCTATTCTAAAACCTACATCTGTAATACCGTCTAAAAAGGTTACTCCTGGGATTTTCCCGGTTTCTCTGACGGCTTGTTTGATGTGTACTTTATATTTTCCTCTGAAGCGAACGTTTTCTTTGTAAAACAATTTACTTTCCTTTATGTCTGTAAATCCATCACCAAGAAGGGTGCCGTCTGGGTCCGCCATTTGATATTCTAAGGTATCTACTTTTGTAAAACCACTTGGGGTTTCTAACGCAACTATTAAGAAGAGATTGTTAAACGGATAATTATTATTGTCTCTCAAAGTTACAAATAAATTATATCGTTTAGTGGTATCTAATTCTGGCAAATCGAAGGACACAATACTGTCTTTATGCCATGCACTTCCAACAGATTTGTATTCGTCAAAAACTCTTTTTTTATCACAGGAAAAAAAGAGTATTGCTACTATAAGCAGTAAAGCACTATTTTTTATCCACATTTTTAGTAATAATTATGGGTTTTCTTGGTTCTACCGGTTTTGCCACTGCCGCTTTTTTATCATTTTGATTTGGGCGATTGTTGTTTCGGTTATTCCCTGATGGCTTGTTGTTAGTGTTAGCATTTGAATTAGCAGGTTTATTGGCATTTGCTACAATAACATTTTCATTAGAAGATTTGCGTTTTTTGTTTGGTTTTTTCTTTGCTTTTGGCTGGTCGAATCGGGTTAGACTTTCTTGACCCATAGCATTATTAAAGTTTTTCTCAGGCTCTACTATAATTTCGATAGCATAATCCTCTAAAGAGGAAACTTTGTTTTTCAGCTTATTTTCGGCAATAATCTCTTTAACTTGATCTATTTTTAATACATGCCAATTTGCAAAATTATTGGTGTAAGCAAACCACATTAATCCTTTGAAAATATCTTGTTTTTGGCAAATAGCATCTCCTTTTTCGGTGATTAATTTGGTGTCAAAATCAGGAAAATCTTTTAGAGCATCCATGTATGTGTCTAATTCATAATTCAAGCAACACTTTAGTTTGCCGCATTGTCCGGCTAATTTTTGAGGATTTAAAGACAATTGTTGGTACCGTGCTGCCGAAGTATTAACACTTCTAAAATCGGTCAGCCAAGTAGAGCAACATAACTCTCTTCCGCAAGAACCAATTCCTCCTAATCGAGCTGCTTCCTGACGGAATCCTACTTGTTTCATCTCGATTCTGGTACTGAATTCTTTTGCAAAATCTTTGATTAATTGTCTAAAATCAATACGGTCATTAGCAGTGTAATAAAAAGTAGCTTTAGAACCATCTCCTTGAAATTCGATATCCGAAATTTTCATTTCTAATTTTTGTGCAATGGCTAATTCCCGAGCACGAACTTTCATGGGTTCTTCTTTATCTCGGGCAACAGACCAAATGTCGATATCCTTTTGAGAGGCTTTTCTATAAATTTTAGGTACTTCATTACTGTTTGGATTGACTCCTTTTTTCTTCATTTGGATTCGAACAAGTTCGCCAGTCAAAGTAACAATTCCGATGTCATGTCCCGGAGAAGCTACAGTAGCTACGATATCTCCCATGCTCAAAGTCAGTTTTTCAGTGTTTCGATAAAACTCT
This sequence comes from Flavobacteriaceae bacterium, assembly GCA_947443815.1. Taxonomy (GTDB): domain Bacteria; phylum Bacteroidota; class Bacteroidia; order Flavobacteriales; family Flavobacteriaceae; genus Flavobacterium. The sequence goes on from CANEXR010000005.1 coordinate 15,708, forward strand.
TTTCTTCCATTTTTGAAACGTACTTCAACACAGTCAAAAGCAGCTTCGCCATTAGGCAAACTCATATTAGAAAGCCAGTCGAAAACAGTTAATTTATTGCAGCTATCGGTACCGCAAGTCCCATTATTTTTACAACCCTTTGGTGCACCACCATCCGAAGTTGAACAACTTGTACATGCCATAATTTTATATGTAGTGTTGCCAAAAAGCAACTTAAGTTCTTAAAAAGATTAATGTGTAAAGATAGTATTTTTTAGTTTTAAGTTACAACGGTTGAAATACTCAATAAATCATAAAATTATACTAAAAAAACCCATTACAATTGTAGTTGTAATGGGTTTAAATTTTGGTGTTTTATGATGTTAAAGAATTAAAATTAATCTAAAACCTTATATAATTTATCGGATAATCGAATGCGAAAAGGCAATTTGAAGGTGCAAGTCTCACCAGCAACGGCTTTTTCTGAAGCATTTTCATGAACAAAAATTTCTGAAACCACTAGTTGTTGTTCGCCAGTTGTTGTTCCTTTTATGAGTATGGTATCTCCAATTTTAATTTCATTTTCTTCGATTAAAAATTGACCAATACTTGGTTTTGGGAAAAAGTGAGTTCCTTTTCCAAGATAGATTTTTTTAATTTTTGGGGGTTTTACAAGCGTTGGTTTTGATGGACTGGCTACAAATATACCGTGCGTTTCTTCGTTATTTTTGAAAGTCAAAACAGTAGATTTTCCTTTTTTGAAAATTTTATTCCCGTTTTTTATTCCTTTTCGAATGGCTTTTTGTTCTTCTTCAGGAAGGTGAATTATTGTAGCACATTCGGTAGAGCAGCAGCCTTCCATTTTTGCCGCACAAGAGTCACATTGTATAAAAAGCAAGTGGCATCCTTCGTTTGCACAATTGGTATGAACATCACAAGCAGCGCCACATTGATGGCATTGCGAAACAATATCATCCGTAATTCTTTCGCCGAGACGGTGGTCAAACACAAAGTTTTTTCCAATAAATTTACTTTCTAAACCTTCGGCTTTTACTTGTCGGGTATATTCAATAATTCCACCTTCAAGTTGGTACACATTTTCAAAACCTTTGTGTTTAAAATAAGCACTGGCTTTTTCGCATCGAATACCACCGGTGCAATACATCAATAGTTTTTTGTCTTGTTTGTGTTCGGCTAATTGCTCTTCAATGATGGGCAATGATTCTCTGAAGGTATCAACATCGGGTTTGATAGCATTGGTAAAATGTCCAATTTCACTTTCGTAATGATTGCGCATATCCACCACAATAGTATTTGGGTCTTCCAATAATTGATTGAAAGCAGCGGCTTTTAGATGAATTCCGATATTAGTTACATCAAAAGTTTCGTCTACTAAACCATCTGCAACTATTTTGTCACGCACTTTTACAGTTAATTTTAAAAAAGAGTGATCGTCTTGCTCTACGGCAATATTTAGTCGAATTCCTTTCATGAAATCGTAGACTTCTATCGAATCTTTGAACGCATAGAAATTATCCGCAGGAAGGGATAATTGGGCATTGATTCCCTCATGGGCAACATATATTCTGCCTAAAACCTCAAGGGTATTCCAAGCAAGAAATAATTCGTTTCTAAATTGAGTTGGGTTTGAAATTTGCGCATAAGCATAGAAAGACAGCGTTAATCGTTGTTTTCCGGCATCATCAATCATGATAGCTCTTTCTTCTGCGCTTAATGTGTTATACAGTTGCATGCTATAAACAGTTTTAAGTTGAGAAATATTTTTGCAAAAATATACTATTTAACTAGAAATAGTGTAAAAAGTGATAAAATCCGCTAAGTCTTTAAATAAAAAATGAGATGCAAAGTACATCTCATTTAATACGGATACTAGGTCTTTATGACCTTAAAATTGTTTGATTTCAGCGAACTAACAATATTCGTTGAAAGCGTCTTTTAAGTTTTCGGCAATTAATTCTGCTGGGCGACCTTCGATATGATGGCGCTCAAGCATGTGAACCAATTCTCCGTTTTTGAATAAAGCAATACTAGGTGATGATGGAGGGAAAGGAAACATAAATCCTCTTGCGGCATCAACTGCTTCTTTATCTACACCTGCAAAAACCGTAACAATATGATCTGGTTTCTTTGCATTATCAATACTCATTTTTGCTCCTGGACGTGCATTTCTTGCAGCGCAACCACAAACTGAATTGACAACTACAAGTGTTGTTCCTTCTGCAGTTACGGCTGATTCAACTGCTGCTGCTGTATGTAATTCTTGAAAACCAGCATCCGTTAACTCGGCACGCATTGGTTTTACCATTTCTTCTGGATACATATTTTTTATTTTAAAATGTTTTTACTTAAGCCTACAAAGTTACAAAGTTTACAAGCAAGTAGAATCGTTCTGTTATAAAGTTTTGTTATAGCGGGATAATTTTTAGTTGTTTTTTCGACTAAAATCAGGGATATAACTTTTTAATTCATGCTGTTTAAAATGTCTTTTTGATAGCACATTAACTATTGATTATTGAATTATAGTTTTGGTAACAGCAAGTTTTTTTTATTTTTTAAACCAAAGATAACGCGAAACAAAGCCTGAATAAAAGGTGTTTTTGGACATTTTAAAATCACCTGAATGTCTTCGGCAAAGGAAGTTTCTTCATCTAGAAATTTGAAAATCAATGTTGGATTTCCTTTTTTGAATAAAGACGAAAAAATGGCGGAACCCAATTCGTTTTTTTGATCTAAAATAGCCAATAAAAGCAAGTCATAAAACCAGAATTTAGTACTTTTATGAAAGTTTCTAAAATCTGTTCCTTTTTGAAGAAAGGCAACTAATTCCGTTGATTTTTTATCCGAATTCCTAAAAGTATATCCAGTACTAGCTTTGGTCCAACCACCGGAACTTCCTATATTGATTACGTTTTTTGTGTTTTGTTTCCAAAAAGGATAACAAGTCATTGGGATACTTCCTTGTTCTTTTTCGATGATTTCATATTTCGAAATCCCGAGCATCTTGATGTATTTTTCAATCTCGGTTTCGTATTCTTCTTTAGTTAAATGCTGGTGCGAAAACAAAGTGTATTCCAACAAGGCTTCGGTTGTGGATGTTGGTAATACGTACATGAAACGAGTGTTTCCTTTTTGTTCCACCGAAAAATCCATGAAAGTGGCTTGTTCCGGATTAAAAACAGCTTCTTCGCTTTTGATGAACCAACCAATAAAATGCTGCTTTAAAACAGGATATTTAGTTTGATTTTCTACTTTATTAGAATTGTAAATACTGTTTAAAAGTTGGCTACAAGAATAAACTTCGGTTTCGGTTTGAACTCTGATGGTGTTTTCTGTTTCTTCAATTTCAATGACTTTTTCATTTCTAAAAGTAATGTTTTCTTGCGATGCAATTCTTGCAAAAATAGAATTGTAAAAATCCAAACCTCGAATCCTATTGTATCGGTAGGGATTCAAATCCAGATTGCGCTTGAAATGATTGTTTAGAAACAAGGCCGAATCCCAATTTTTTGAGACGATGTCTTCCCAAATAGTTTTGTTTTCTGACCAAAAACACCAAGTTCTATCATTGGTCTTTTTTGGATTTTCATCCAAAAGCAAAATGGATTTGCCATTAAAATTACCAGACAAAATCATTTTATAAACCGTCATCAAGGCAGCCAATCCAGCTCCAGTGAAAATGTAATCATAATGTTGGTCTTGTGATGAAATCATTTTCAAAAATAAACAATTTAGATTTTAAATCGAAACGAATATCCCAAAGAAATAAAATACTCAGCCGAAGTTTTTGACATTCCCAATCCACCTGAAATATCCAATTGGTGATTTGGAGTGATGAGGTAATTTAAACCGGCGTCAAACCGATGATCTGGTTTTTCAAATTGTGGAATAAAGCCATACAATTCCACATAACCACTTATTTTTTCCGAAAAAGAATAACCGGTAGTTAAGGTATAAATAAAACTCGGCTCTGCTGACAGGCCATCCCATTCCGCACCAAGATTGTAGCTTATCGTCTGTTTTTGACTAATGGTGTGTTGCATTGTAAATCGAAATTCTGGAGCATAATACCTTGTTTGAAAATTTTTGCTTCCTAATTTTGGAATCCCAATATGACCGATAAAGGAGGTTAAAGGAAGGAGTCCTTTTTCTTCAAAAAGCCTTGTTTTGAATCCTAATAAAATTGGATTAATTCCTGAAATTCGATTTGAATATCCTTTTTCGATTAAAAATTCTGTTATCAAACGCAACTCGAAATGGTCGTTTATTCCAAATTTTGTTAAAACGGTGGGTGCTACTATTGCATTTGAAGTAGTTGTGGTTTTCTCATACGAAAATCCGTTTTCAAACTGAAAATATCCTTTTGGAGTTATAAACGGGCATTCTGTTTGATCCGGTCTATCCGTCTGAATCGGTGGCAAATCTTGTGCATTACTATTCTTTAAACCAGCTATCAAAAGTGCGATGAAGACTTGTGTGTTTTTCATTTAGATTAATTTTAAATTATTTTTAGATAAAACTAAAAAAATAATTACTCAAATAAAAGTTTCTTATGTATATTTGCCTTAGTAATTCAATTTCAGTCATGAGTAAATCTTTAGAAGAAGTAAATCAATCCGTACCAACCCAAAATAAAACCACTGTTTTTCGAAAAATTCTTGCTTTTTTTGGCCCCGCTTATTTAGTTAGTGTAGGTTATATGGATCCTGGAAATTGGGCAACGGATATTGCAGGCGGAAGTCAGTTTGGCTATGCTTTATTATGGGTTTTATTAATGAGTAATCTAATGGCTTTATTGCTTCAAAGTTTGAGTGCTCGATTAGGAATTGTAACCCAACGTGATTTAGCACAAGCCTCACGAGAAACCTACTCTCCGTTTATCAATTATGTACTGTATTTTTTAGCCGAAATTGCTATTGCTGCCTGTGATTTGGCAGAAGTATTAGGAATGGCAATTGGTATTAATTTATTATTTGACATTCCGCTAATTGAGGGAGTTATTATCACTGTTTTAGATACTTTTTTATTGTTATTCCTCATCAATAAAGGCATTCGAAAAATGGAAGCTTTTATCATCGTTTTAGTAGTCATTATTGGATTTTCATTTATTTTCGAAATGATTTTTGCCCAACCAGAACTGAAAAAAGTAGTGTACGGACTCATCCCTTCCATGCCCAATGAAGAAGCACTTTATATTGCCATCGGAATTATCGGTGCCACAGTTATGCCTCATAATTTATACCTTCATTCCTCATTGGTACAAACCAGAAAATTCAACAGAACCCATGCCGGAATCAAACAAGCATTGAAATATAATTTTATAGATTCCACCATAGCCTTAAATCTTGCGTTCTTTGTAAACGCCGCTATTTTAATATTGGCCGCCGCCACATTTTATAGAAACGGCATGTTTGATGTTGCCGAAATACAAGACGCACACCAATTTCTTCAACCTCTTTTAGGAACCAAATGGGCGCCCATTTTATTTGCTGTAGCCCTTATAGCAGCTGGACAAAGTTCCACCATTACAGGAACATTAGCAGGACAAATCGTCATGGAAGGCTACCTGAATTTGAGAATTCAACCTTGGGTTAGACGCATCATCACCCGATTAATTGCCATTGTACCCGCAGTAATTGTCATTATGATTTATGGCGAAAGTATCACTGGGAAACTATTGATTTTAAGCCAAGTGATTTTGAGCTTACAATTGGGTTTCGCCATCATCCCACTGATACATTTTGTGAGCGATAAATCAAAAATGAAAGGATTTCACATCAGTACAACCACTCAAATAGTCGCTTGGATTATTGCCATTATCATTGTTTCGCTCAATGCCAAACTGGTTTTTTCAGAAATAAAAGGATGGCTTGAAACTTCCGATAACCCTATAATTCTTTGGTTAAGCGTTGTTCCACTAGCGCTTGGATTCTTAATTTTACTACTTTATATTGTCTTCAAACCTTTGATTTCAAAAACCAAACTAGACATTCAAAACCATTCGCCTCACAACATGGTCTTGAAATTTTCAGAATCCGAATCCTATCACAAAAAGAACATTGCCATTTCCGTTGATTTTTCATCAGCCGATGAAATAGCCATAAACAGCGCCTTTAACCTAGGTGGATTAGACGCAAAATACACGCTTATTCACGTCGTAGAAACCGTTGGTGCCATGATGTATGGCAAACAAATAGACGATCACGAAACCACCATTGACGAAAAACTCCTGCAAGAATACCAACAAATGTTACGAGAAAAAGGATTCCACATCAAAACACAATTAGGTTTTGGAAAACCCAATACAATAATTCCAAAAATTATAAACAAAGGAAATTTCGACATCCTAGTCATGGGAACCCACGGACATAGCGGTTTAAAAGACCTGCTTTTTGGCACCACAGTAGACAAATTACGTCATAAAATTTCCATACCATTATTAATAGTAAAAAATTAAATGGTGCAATACAATATGAGCAGTCGTCAGGAGCTAATCCCGCTATCCGTTACAAGCTCTCATTCGAAGCGCTTTTTTTTCAATGACACAAAAGGAGCTTCCGTTGGTCGCTCTTTTCTGCCAGAAAAAAATAGCGCTTCGAGCTTCGAGGCTTTCCACTACTATCGGGGCTAGGCATCGTGCAGTAACCAAATATTAATCTTCAACCTAAAACGCAATGACTTTTTCCGAAGAAAATTACCTCAAAGCCATCTACCATCTTACCACACTTTTGGACACAGAAGTAAGCACTAATGCCATTGCCGAAATGATGGAAACCAAAGCCTCATCCGTAACCGATATGCTCAAAAAATTAGCCGATAAAGACTTGGTCTATTACAAAAAATACCAAGGCGCGTTCCTGACCGAAAACGGAAAAATAAAAGCCAAAATGATTGTCAGAAAGCACCGCCTTTGGGAAGTATTTTTAGTCGATAAACTAGCCTTTTCTTGGGATGAAGTCCATGATATTGCCGAACAATTAGAACATATAAAATCCGAAAAATTAATTGACAAACTTGATGATTTTCTAGGCAACCCAACCGAAGACCCACATGGAGACCCAATTCCTGATGCTAATGGAAGAATAATAAAAATTGAAAAACAATTGCTCTCAGAATTACAAGAAAATCAATTCGGAATCTGTGTAGGGGTAAAAGATACCTCATCAGAATTTCTCAAATATTTAGACAAACAAGGCATTGCATTAGGATCAAAAATTGAAATTATCAGTAAAGAAAGCTTTGACTTGTCCCTGAAAATAAAAGTAAATGAAAAAGAATTGACAATTTCTAATAAAATTGCAAGCAACTTATTTGTAAAAAAGATTTAATTACACCCACAATCACCGTTACCACAATTTTTATCTGATTTTTTTTTCTTCCAAAAATATTTTTTTATCAAATAAATGACGGCTAGACCTAATATTACAAAAGCTATAATTTCTTGAGCCATGAGACTTTATTTTAGGATTTGATAAGCAATTAATGCTACGGCATACGCTAATGCACTCATAAAAATGAGTTGCCCTAATGGCCATTTCCAAGTATTGGTTTCTTTCTTGGTTATTGCAAGTGTACTGGCACATTGCATCGCAAATGCATAAAAGAGCAGTAAAGATATTCCAGAGGCAAAATTAAAAATTTTCTGACCCGTTTCTGGATTAATCTCCGCTTGCATTTTATCTTTTATGGTATTTTCATTATCGCTGTCACCCACACTATAAATGGTGGCTAAAGTTCCCACAAATACTTCTCGTGCTGCAAAGGAACTAATGATGGCAATGCCAATTTTCCAGTCGTATCCCAAAGGAGAAATAGCAGGTTCAATCGTTTTTCCCATCAAACCAATATAGGAATTTTCTAATTTTTGAGAGGCAATTTCATTTTGCAATTCCGATTCTGAAAGTGGTTTTGCTTTGTTATTTTCTATTACTATGCGTTCTGCTTCATTAAATTTTTTGCCTGGACCATAAGATGCCAAGAACCATAATACAATTGAAATTGCTAAAATTATTTTACCAGCACCAAAAATAAAGGCTTTGGTTTTTTCAATCACATTAATAGCTACATTTTTTAATAGCGGTAATTTGTAATTTGGCATTTCTACTATAAAATACGTTTTTCCTTTTATTTTTAAGATTTTATTTAAAATATAAGCGGATAAAATAGCCGTACCAAAACCCAAAAGATACAATAACATTAAGGTTAAGCCTTGCATGTTAATAACGCCAAAAATCCGTTCGTCTGGGATAACTAGCGCTATGATAATGGCATAAACAGGAAGTCTTGCGGAACAAGTGGTAAATGGAGTTACTAAAATCGTGATGAGTCTTTCTTTCCAATTTTCGATATTTCGAGTAGCCATAATTGCAGGAATAGCACAAGCTGTTCCCGAAATTAAAGGGACAATACTTTTGCCAGACAAACCAAATTTTCGCATGATTTTATCCATCAAAAACACCACACGACTCATATAACCGCTTTCTTCCAAAACGGAAATAAACAGAAATAAAAAGGCAATTTGGGGAATAAAAATCAAAATCCCACCTATACCAGGTATGATTCCTTGCGAAATTAAATTAGTCAAAACACCAGCAGGTAATTTTTCGGCTGCCAATGTACTCAAAGAGGCAAAAGAAGTATCTATGAATTCCATTGGAACTTTTGACCATTCAAAAATGGATTGAAAAATACCAAATAATATCACAAAGAAAATAACATAACCCCATATTTTATGAGTAAGTACACGGTCGAGTTTGGAGCGAAAATCTTTAGCAACGGTAGTGTCAATTTTTAATCCTTCTTTCAACACATCATTGATAAACTGGTATCTTTTGATGGTTTCTTTTTGTTGTAATCGTTTTAAATCAGAATGCGATTTTGTAAAAGAACTTCTGATTTCATTACGGTCCAAGTTTAAGAAATTGACATCTTGGGTAATTACCAACCACAATTTATACAACAACTGATTGGGAAACGTTTTTCTGAGACTATCAAAATATTCTGTGTCAATACTTGAAGCGTTCAAACAAGGTTTATTAGAAATCGTTTTATAAGAAACAATTAATTTTTTGAGTGCATCAATTCCAAACCCTTTTCGGGAGCTGATAAGGGCTATTTTGGTTTTTAAATGTTCCTCGAGATACGGAATGTTTAAGGTAATACCTTTGTATTTCATTCTATCAGCCATATTAATCACTAATATAGTCGGAATTTCAAGGTCTTTTATTTGAGTAAAAAGGAGTAAATTACGTTTCAAATTTTCAACATCCGTTACAACTAGTGCCACATCGGGATATAATTTGTCATTTTTATTCAATAGCAATTCAATCACTACATTCTCATCAATGGAGCTGGCATTCAAGCTATACGTTCCAGGTAAATCTAGAATATTAGCTTTGGCATTATTGGGTAATTTACAAAAACCAATCTTTTTCTCTACCGTAATACCGGGATAATTTCCTACTTGTTGGTTCAAACCTGTTAATTGATTAAAAACAGATGTTTTTCCAACGTTTGGATTACCAATTAATGCAACATTGATATTCTGATTGCTTAACATAAGTTGGTTTTGATAATTTCAACTTGAATCTCTTTTGCGGTTTCTACCCGAATAGCTACATGCGAACCATTAATATCTAAATATAAAGGGTCTCCAAATGGAGCAATTTGAAGTAATTCCACTAAATTTCCAGGCAAGCAACCCATTTCCAATAATTTTAACGGAACGGTATCGATGTCAAAGTCTTTTATGATGGCTTTCTCGCCTTTTTTGAGTAAATTTAGGGTTGTTTGCAAACCTTATTTAGATTGAATTAAGATTGCAAAAATACATATTTTAATACTAAAATGAATGCTATTTATCATTTTTGTAATGAAATAAAAGCAGCTACCATAAGAAAATAGCTTTAAGTATCTTTTTTAGGTACAGATAAAAGTATACTTAACGAATTTACTCACATAAATAATTAATATCAGCAATCAGGCGTTCAATATCTTCTTTTTTAGTTCCATCATAAAAACCTCGAACCCGTTTTTTTTGATCGACCAAAACAAAATTTTCAGTATGTACCATATCGTATAATTCTTCTGGTCTTCCAAGTTTGACGGCTAAATAGGATTTTCTAGCCATCGTATAAATTTCTTTTTTATCACCAGTAACCAAGTTCCATTTGCTGTCAACAACTCCGTTTTTTAAGGCATACGCTTTCAAAACAGGTACACTATCTGTTTCTGGAAAAACAGTATGAGATAACAACATTACTTTTGGATTATGCAGAATGGCTTTTTGAACTTCGACTAAATTAGTGGTCATTTTTGGACAAATAGAACCACAAGTTGTGAAGAAAAAATCTGCAACATATACTTTTCCTTCATAGTCTTTTTGTGTTATCGTTTTTCCGTTTTGGTTCACAAAAGAAAAATCAGCAATTGTATGGTATTTGCTTACATACTGAATGGTACTATCAACTAATTCTGGATTAACATCAGAAGGATTGTATATTGGAAGTGATTTTTCTGGTTTTAAAGCCGTATAAAATAGAGTTATTGTAACAATAGAAAAGACTAAAAGAGCACCAAAGAATTTTCGAAATTTATAAAAAAAACGGGCCATAAAAATATTTTTTGCAAAAGTACAAAAAGACAATTTTAAAAAAGAAACTCTTTTTAATTTATTAGTAATTTATAATCCTAATTTGTTTAAGACAGAATAACTCTAGTATTTCAAATCTTTTTTTTTCGCATAGCAAAATTAATAAGGTATAACCCAATCAAGGTGACGCTTCCACCAAAGATAATTGCAGTAGTCAACGGTTCTCCAAAAATAAAAGAGCCTAAAAGCACCGCTACAATTGGGTTCACATACGCATATACACTACTTAATTCAGTAGGAAGTCTTTGCAAGGCATAAATAAAAGCAATAAAAGTCAATACAGACCCAATAATAACCAAATAAGCAATTGATAACCAGGAATTGATAGGAATATCAGAAATTGGAATACTCTTCCCTGTTGCACCTACAAATGCAAAAAGGAAAATACTAGAAATAAACATTTGTAGCCCTAAACTAAAATAGGGATTGAAACTAGCCGCTTTTTTCTTTGTATACAAAGTACCAAATGCCCAAGTTATTGTTGCCGCTATCGAAAGTGCTATCCCAAACTGAAAATCAGGCTGTATAAAATCAAGCAAGTGCTCATAAAAGATAACGCAAACTCCTCCAAAACAAATCAAAATTCCCAAAACAGCCAATCGAGTAATGCGTTCGCCTCTGAAAAAACTAATAAAAACAATCCATAAAGGAACCATAGCCCCAATAATAGCTCCCAATCCACTACTGATATATTTGACGCCCCAAGTACTGAGTCCATTACTGCAAACAAAATTAAGTAAACTAAGAATGAAGATACTTTTCCATTGTTTCCCTTTTGGCCAAGTGGTTTTTTTAAATAAGAAAAAAGAAATATAAAGAAATCCACCAATAAATTGTCTAATAGCAGCTAGTTGCAAAGCAGGCATGTGTTTTACACCCTCTTTAGAAGCCAACCAAGTGGTCCCCCAAAAAAAACTGACCCAACACAATGCGAGTACTGGCAATCCAATAGCATTAATTTTAGACGAAAAAGCATTCTTTATTTTAGTTCTCAACTTAGAGGTTTGTTTTTATAAAAGTATAATTCAAAATGCTTTTTATTTTATCACTTGAAATCTGTTTCCCAGAGCAATTATTAGTAGCAGCAAATTTAGGCAA